>NZ_JADBJH010000013.1:0-59623 GCF_014892335.1 Campylobacter sp. 7477a | reverse complement strand
GCAAACCTTGATATGACCCTCAAAGTCTATGCCCGCTTTCTCAAAAATGAGCATTTGAAGATTAATAGAAATTTAAGCGTATATTAAATATTAAAGGATTAAAAATGTTTTTGACTTATATTTTTACGGCCGCCGTTTGCTTTGCGGGCGGATTGTTTATAGGACTTTTGCTGCGCGGCGCATTATTTGACGACTTAGCAAAGTCAATCAAATTTTAAAATTTGTGTTATAATCTCTCAAAAATAAACACAAGGAGTAAAAAATGACGATTACTCTAACAAACGTAAATAGTGATTTTTTAAACATAATAAAAGCTCTTTTAGTCGTAAACAAAGAGGTTGAGCTTTTTAAATACGATGAGCCAAATGACGCCACTTTAAAAGCTTTTGACGAGTGCAACGAGATAATTAAAAACCCTAAAAACCACAAAGGCTATCATAATGTAGGTGAGCTTTTTAGAGATGTTTTAAATGAGCGAAAATAGCAAATTTGAGATAAAATACACTAGCTCTTTTAAAACGGATTTAAAAAGCTTTAAAAACGATATCACAGCCTTAAATGAGATTAAATCCGTGATAAACGATCTAGCAAACGACAAAAAGCTAGATGCTAAATTTAAAGATCATAGCCTAATCGGCAATAACAAAGATAAACGTGAATGCCATATTCGCCCAGACTTGCTTTTGATTTATAAAAAACTTGATGATTTGCTGGTATTAGTGTGTATTCGTGTCGGCTCTCACGCAAAGCTTTTTAAGGGCTAAATCCTAGCCCTCCCCATCTCCTCTTTGCTTTCGGCTACTTTTTTGAGCGTATCGGCTTTGATTTTTGAGATTTCGGCTTTTGTTTTTTCTAGCTCTAGCTTCATCGCTTCAAGCTGCAAGATTTGAGCCTCATTCGGCTGCGCGCCGCCCATAGCTTCCTCTTTTTCCACTAGCATTTGACGCACCTGCGAAGCCACCGGGCTATCGCTATCATCTAGCATTAGCGGTATTAGCCGTTTTGTCATACTTGGGTCGATCGGCGCTATAGTTTTTATTATCTCCGCCCAGTGTTTTAGGATATCTTCGCGTTTGGTTTTTACGTGCGGAGTTACGTTTAGGCTTATATCGTATGCGCCGACTGAAATTTTATTTTTCACCAAAATCTTACCGTCGCTTATTACCGCCTCGCCGTTTTCATCTCGCACAGTTTCGTTTATAGTGAAGTATCTTTCGGCGTTATCGCTCTCCACAATCCTAAATACCTGCTGGGCATCAAAATAGTTTGTGATTAGTTCTATGGCTTTGCTTAGCGCCGTCTTATCTATCATTTCAGACGCCGTCAGAAAACTTTGCAAGCTTACAGTTCCGGCGTTATTTCTTTGCTCTATAGCCGAGCCGCTTAGACGGCTTACCGCAAAGCCGAGAGTTTCGTCGTTGAGTCCGCTTAGACGCTGGGCCACCATTCTAGTTTCGGCGATTTTCGCGCTTAAATTTGCAATTTGCGGTTGATTGCTTACGATCTCTATCTTTTTATTGCTTAGAGCATTGTCCCTTACTCTTACCACTGCATTATCCAGATTTGCTTGTTTTGCGAAGCTCTCGGCGTCATCGACCGCGCCGCTCTCATAAAATATCTTCGTCGAGCCTATCATATTCGCCATTCTGTTTTCGGCAAAATTTATAAAATCTATTTGCGGCTTTAAATTTCTAAAAAAACCATACCAATTATTTTTATCATCGACCGCGTATTTTCTTATTGCAAAGGGGTGGCACCCATTTTTAAATGGTCTTTTTTCATATTTAAGCAGTGTATATGGCTCGGCTACGACATACCTATCCCATTCAAATTTATCTTTTCTAAACTCCTTTATCCATATCTCATTTATCGCCACTCTTTTGCGCCACGTATTGATATATGTTATCCTAGCTTCATTCACTTTTGAGCCAAAGAGCCTTTTTGCTTCATCGTATCTAGAGAGTGGGCGAACTTCATCGCAAAAGCCAATTAAATACGTATACATATGTAGCTCCTTAAAATGTGTTTTTGTAGCTAAGTATTTAAGGGGCGGAGCTACGCCACCCCCAAGCAGTTTAACAACTTACTAAGGTTGCAACACCCTTGCCCCTAAACATCTTTTATTTGTTGCGGGCGGTATGTTAAGTTTGAAATTTGTAAGATTTTGCTAAAATTCTTTTACTTTAGCACATAAAATAGAATTATTGCAATTTCTTAAATGGAATTATTGCATAATTATAATAAAATAAATCTTAAATGATGGAATAATTTCAAGAATGAATAAAAGAGAAGTAGCAGAATTTATCGGAAAAGATATAAAAACTATCTATAATTGGGAAAAAACTAATCCAAACTTATATAAAATATTAGAATTTTATTTCCAAAAAGAAAATGAAATTAATCCCAAACATAAAGAACTGATAGAATTTTTTGACAAACTAAATGAGGTGGAACAAGAATTTTATTTATCAGACATGAAAACTAGGATACTTAAAAAAGAAATAGGAAGCTAAAATATTTTTAAAATATAAAAATAAAAAAATTGACAATATTGCAAGAATTTATGAATTTATTTTTATGAGTGGAAAATTGATATTTATGTTAGAATATTTAAGTAGGTATTGATATATAAAAATAAAATTTAAAATAAATTGATATGAGAGAATATTACTTATAAATATCTTTTCTATGTCCTATTTTTAAAATAAGTATTGTTATTTTGTCATCTTTGATTTGAAATACAGCCATTATATCACTTGAAATTCTATACCTGTAAAAATTTGAAAAATTAACCAAAGAGGTTATATTTTTACTATCTTTTATGATTTCGTAGTTATCGCACAAATAAATAAGTTTTTCTTTGATTTTTGTGTAGTCTTTTTTGTTAAATTTTTTTAAATTTTCTTTTGCTATGTCTGAAATTTCAAGTTTCATAATGACTTTTCTATCTCTTTAAAAACTTCATCAGCAGGATATGTTTTAATAGTGCCATTTTCGATAGATTTGCTTATTTTCAAAGCGTCTTTATACTCTATAAAATCATGATAAAGATCTATGGCTTTTTTAACTATTCTTTTATCCGAAGTTGTAAGAGTATGCAAGAAATCTTCTCTTTCTATCTCTAACATATTTTCCATAGTTTTAACCTTTTTTATTTTTTTATGATTATAACATATTTTAAAAAACATTATATAAAGCAGGCAAATTAAGATATTTAAGTAAAATTTTACAGCACAAAAATCTCATAACCCGAAGGTCAGCGGTTCAAATCCGCTCTCTGCAACCAGTTTAAATCAACTGCCAGTTATATTATTTTATTTTTTCATAAATTACATTTATTGTGTTGTCTTGCGCAAACAAAAAAACAACTCTTGCTGACAAATTAAGCACCCAAAGTCTCGTAAGTAATAGAATTATAACTTTATAAAATAAATCAATATGGTCATAATTGACTAAAACATACACAATAATTATGCTAAAATTAGCACAAATTTTTATTAAATAAAACATAAAGCAAAAGAGTTATTTGGTGATAACAAATGTGCATATTAATGTGAATGGCTATATTGTGAAAGCCGATAATGGTGAAACTATTGGTGTTTGCTCCGATACAAATAAAATCTATACAAAGCGAATAGATACAGAGATTCCTGAAGTTTTTATTAAATTCTTGCTGTCAATTGAAGACAAAAGATTTTATAAGCATATAGGAATTGATTTAATTGGAATAGCAAGAGCCTTTTATAGAAATTTACAAGCCGGAAAAATAATAGAAGGTGGAAGTACAATAACACAACAATTATCAAGAAGCTATTTAAACGACAACTCAAAAACATTTAAAAGAAAGTTTGCAGAAATTTTTAAAGCTCTAAAAATAGAAATTAAATTTTCAAAACAGCATATCATAGATAAATATATTGAATCTATTTATATGGGTTCAAACATATATGGATTTGAGTCAGCTTCTATTAAATATTTTGCAAAACGACTGCATGAGCTAACAAAAAAAGAATTTATATCCTTAATTGTGCTCTTAAGGGGTCCCAATTTATATATTAACAACAACCAACTTTTCCTAGATAGATATAAAAGTATAGTGGCTAGATTAAATAAAACAAACCTTATCTCAAAAAGTCAAACTGGCAAGTACTTGCATAATTTTCCAAAATTAAAACAAAAACAAATAAGTGTTGTGCCATCAGAAATTATATCTGCTGTTACTAAGACGATAGAACGCAATAAGCTTACAATTAATAGCACAATAAATTATAAAATACAAAACAAAATTAACAAATTTGTAAATTCAACTAAAGATTTTGATTCTGTAATATGTATAAAAAATGGCAAAATTGCTGGTTTTTCTAGCAAGCATGGAAATCATTATATATTTAACCACTTCGGAAATGTAGGCTCAACACTCAAGCCTTTTATATATTTATATTTAAGAAGTCATGGGGTAGAGCAAAATACGCAAATACCAACAACACCTATTTATAAATATAAAAAATGGATAGCAAAAGAAGCATTTGAGCCAACATATAACACCATGTCTTTGGCAAAAGCACTAGAGGTATCTAATAATACAGTGTTTTTAAACGCAAGTTATAAAGTGGGTTTTGATAATATTTCTAAGCATATAGCTAATTTGTTTAACAAAGAAAATTGTGAAGATTTTCCATCTTTGGTTTTGGGTTCCACTCCATATGGTATTTCTTTATACGAATTATCAATGGCTTATTATAATTTATTTTCAAATAATAATCATGAACATATAGACGAATTAAAGTCCATATTAAGACAAGTATCAATAAACACATTGGGATTAAGCTCATTTTTTTGCAAAACAGGCACTACGAATAACAATAGAAATAGATATATTATTTTAGGGAACCATGAAATAGTATTTGCCTTCCTCAGAGACGAAAGAATGACTTATGATAGCATTGTAAATGCAGGTAAAGCGCCGAAAAATTTTACTCAAAAGATTAAGGGGTTTTTTAATGAACTCATTAGATGAGGATTTGTTTAAAAATATTTTATTGTTTATAAATGATAAAATAAATGATGTTGAATTTATTTTATTTTTAATACTGGGTATATGTTCATTAATAATTAAAAAATATATAACAGATTCAGTAGCTCAATCCGAAAATATTTTTATAAATACTCAAAAAGAAAATTTAGATAATTTAAATCAAATTTATTTTTGTTTAGTTCAACTATCTTTAAAGCCAAATTCTAAATCCAATGCGAAGAAATTATATGAGTTATTGTTGAAAAATAGTTATATAGTGGACATCAAAGAAAACAATGATTTGTTAAAAAATGTATATGAAAATTATTCAAAAGATAAACCATTAAATGAAAAATTGATTTTTGATTATCTTAGAAAAATTCAGGATAAGATAAAAGAAATTAATAACATCATAAATAAAAATAATTCAAGATATTTAGAGCAACAAAACAATCCCGTAAAATTTTATCTCAAAAAAGCATCATTTTCACTATTTTTAATTATTTTTATATTGTTAATTTTATATGTCTTAAGATCATTATATGTGGATTTATTTACTTAAACTATAAAAAGATTGTTTTTATAAAAATATTCTCATATAACTCTTTTGAGATAAAAACTTTATGCTTTCTTTTTTGTAAATTCTTAGCTAATGCTCGCAAAAAATATTAAGGTATTGCATTGCAAACTTTAAAATGTTTTAGAAATTTTAACTTAGAGACTTGTGTGTTTTTAAAAAATAAGTAAGATGGTGCGCCCGAGAGAATTCGAATCTCTGACCTTTTGAACCGCAATCAAATGCTCTATCCAGCTGAGCTACGAGCGCACAATAAAAAAGAAATGTGATTATAGCAAAGTTTTCTTAAAATTTGCATATATTTTCTAAAATTTCTAAAATTTATGCAAATTTTAGCTCAAAACAGATAATCTTACGTCAAATACAATAAAGGAAATACGATGAATGACTTTTTTGACAGCTTAAAAGATATAAAAAAAGAGCTTGTAAAAGAACAAGGCGTAAGCCTAAAACCTCAAAAAGATCCACAAAATGCAAAACAAGACGCTATCAAACATAAACAAGATAGACTAAAAGATGAGTTTTTGTCATATATAAAAAATAGCGATATTAGAAAAATCTAAAAAACACAATTTGGAACGTTTATTGCTTTTTATCCTTATAGTTTTTAAGGAGAAATTTTATGAATATAACTCAAACTTTAGAATCTTTAAGCATACAAACTCAAGATGACATATTATTTTGCGAGCTTCGCAATATCATAATAAAAAATTTCAGCAAAACTATCGCCAACAAAGGCAAGATCATATCATTTTACGAAGAGAGCGAAATACCACAAAGAAAGTGCTTTTTAAAGTTTATTAAAAAAATATATGAAAAAGAGACAAATGAAGAGCTAAACCTCTTTTTCGCGCAGTATAAAACTATAAAAATCAACTATGTTCAAAAAAATGCGGTTTCTAACATGTTTTTTGTAGATGTTGATTTTGTAAATGATGAGATTGTATTGCTACTTAATAATACACATAAAATTTTTGCCAACTATATTATGCAATGCTTTAAAGATAATGAAAACAAATTTGATGAAAAACAAAATATCTTACATGTTAAAATTAAAAACGAAAGTGATTTTGACGCTTTTAATACACTGTTCTCAAAAAAAGAGCATTTAAATTTCATCATACATTTCAATCTTGATAGTACAAAATTTGATACATTTAAACGAAATTTTAAAGTTCAAAAATCAAGTAAATTTGTAAATAGATTTTCAGCTCTTGCAGATCTTTTGGAGGACAACTTTGAGACTTTGGGCTGTGAAAAGGATAGCGACTTTGAGCAAATCAGACAAAGCTATCTTTCGCTGGTTAAAATTTATCATCCCGATCGTCATGCAAGCAAGCCTCAAAAAATTCAAAACGAATACCGTGAAAAATTTGAAAAGATACAAACCGCGTATGAAAGCCTTAAACCGCTTTTTAAAACGCAAGAAAACTTTGTCAGTGCTTGATAGCGTAAATTTTTTTACGCTCGCTAGAACTTCCGATATTTAACGACTTACGGTATTTTGTTATCGTTCGCCGCACTAATGGGATATTAAAATTAGCCTTTATAAGTTCTAAAATTTTAAGATCACTTAATGGCTTTTGTGGACTTTCTTTCTTTATAAGTTCAAGTAAAAATCCTTTTATAGCCTCATTTGAAACTTCCTCATCAAGCCCAGTAGCAAAAAACTTCTTAAGAGGGATCGTTCCACGCGAGCATTCTAGGTATTTATTTGCAATGGCACGCGATATAGTGGATGGGTTGCGACCAAGATCATCGGCTAAATTTTTAAGCTTCATCGGCTTTATGTCTCCACCAAAGAAATAATCATACTGATACTCGACTATCATTAGCCCTATCTTATAAAGCGTTGCTTTGCGCATCTCAAGCGCATCTATGAGTGCCCTAGCCTCTTTTATGCGGCTTGAGACAAATTCGTTTGCCTCATCAAGTCCTTGTGTATCTAATAAAATTTCAGGATAAAACCCGTCATTTACACTAACGCTAATGCCGTTATCATCTGTTTTTATGGCTATATCTGCAACGGCTGTTGCCACATCTTCTAGGTATTCTATAGCAGGAGGGTTTTTAAATTTTTTTATTAATTCAAGAGCCTCTTTGTAGCCCTTTAGTTTTGTCATCTGTTCAATATCTTCGAAATTTTCGATAATTTTTTTTACATTTTCGTAAATTTTAGCCTCACACTCCACCTCTTCAAGCTGAAACAAAAAGCTCTCTTTTAAGCTCTTAGCTCCAACTCCACTTGGCTCAAGATAGGCAAATCTAGCTCTAATACTCTCAACTTGCGCATCATCAAATTCCGATAAAATTTCATCATCATATTCAAAATACCCTTCATTATTTATGCATTCGATGATTTTATAAGCTATATTTTGAGACTTTAACGTTGGAAAAAGCGGTGGATTTATCTGTTCATAAAGCTTTTCATACAAACTTTGCTTTTGTATACTAGTAGCTTCAAGCGTATCTGAAATGGAATTTTTGCTTATTTCTTTAAAAAAATTTTTTTTAGAATTTACATGAGATGAATTTTGTTCTATGCTAGCAAACGGGTTGTTTTCGACAAACGGCTCAAGCGTCTCTTTTAGCTCGTCAAGGCTACTTTGAAGTATCGGAAGCCAACTACGAAGCGTTTGATTAAGCTTTAGTTTTGGCGATAGAGCTTGAGTTTGACGCAGCATTTTTACTCTAGAAGCTTAAATTCTTCACCAAGATAATGCGTGCGAACATTTTTATCGTTTGCAACCTCTTTTGCCGTGCCGCTTGCAAGCAAAGCACCGTCTTTAATAACGTATGCTCTATCGCAAATAGCCAACGTCTCACGCACGTTATGATCAGTTATAAGCACACCTATGCCTAAATTTTTAAGGTCACGAACTATACTTTGTATATCACTAACCGCGATAGGATCAACCCCTGCAAAAGGTTCATCAAGAAGAAGAAATTTAGGTGTTATCATAAGACTCCTGGCTATCTCGCATCGTCTTCTTTCGCCACCGCTTAGACTTACGCCTTTTCTTTGTCTGATGGGTTCGATGTTTAAGAGATTTAGCATTTCATTGACTTTTTGATCACAAACTTTAACCTCTTTGTATAAAATTTCCGCTCCTAAAAGCAAATTTTCCTCTACGCTTAAGTCTTTAAAGATGCTCGACTCTTGCGGTAAATACCCAATCCCCATTTGCGCTCGCTTATGAAGTGGAACATTTGTAACATCTTTATTGTCAAGCACAATAGTGCCACTTGTAGGGCTGATTAGACCGCATATCATGTAAAAAGTCGTAGTCTTACCGGCGCCGTTTGGACCAAGAAGTCCTACTACCTCTCCACTTTTTATATCTAGCGAAACGCCTTTTATGATGTTTGTCTTTTTTATGGTTTTCTTCAGTTCGTTTATCTGTAATTTATGCACTTTTTACCTCGTATATTCGCAGGTTTTCTTTGGTTTTTATGTTGATTATAGTATATGGAATTTTATAAATTTTTAGCATATTTTCGAGCTCTTCATCGCCCCACTCAACAAGATGTAGTCCATCTTCATACAAATTTTCAAAAAGTCCGTTTTTTACAAGACCGTTAACACCATTTTGATATATATCATAGTGAAAAATTTTTACATCGCCATCATAACTTTGCATGATCGAAAATGTAGGCGAAGTAACATTTTGCTTAACGCCGTGAAATTTAGCTATCTCTTGCACCAAAGTTGTCTTGCCGCTAGCAAGAGTTCCCCTAAGTAGCACCACACCATCTTTTGGCAGTGTTTTTACAAGCTTGATAAGCTCATCTTTGGCTAGTATAAATTCACGCATTAACCTGCCTTACATACTCTTCTTGTGCGCTTTTTGGGATACTTTTACCTGTCGGTATAGCCAGCACCTCATAACTTACTTCGCGGACAAGAAATTTTATGGTTATTTTATCGCCAACTTTGACATCTTTAGCAGGCTTTACAACTACTCCATTTATACTAACTACTCCGCTTTTACACATATCTTCGCTGATACTTCTGCGTTTTGTGATATTTACTACATTTAAAAATTTATCTATTCTCATGGGCTGGATTTTAACTAAAATTTGCTTATTTTCGCATAACACTAAATTTTTGTCTTTAAAATTTCGCTTAGTTGCCTTATAAATTCAGGGCTCGTCTGACAACATCCGCCGATCATCTTTGCGCCAAGCTCATGCCACTTTTGTATATGGCTTATCAGTCCGCTCTCATCAGGCTTTTCGCTCCATTTTTGAGTCTTGGCGTCATACACGGCGCCCGCATTTGTGTTCCGCCAGCCTTTTTTAAATTTGCAAGCAAAGCGTTAGCAAGAGTGTCACTTATGCAATTAAAGCCGTAGGCAAGCACGTTTGGAGTGCTTTCTAAAATTTTAACCACGTCTGTTGTGGCGTCGCCGCTAGCAAGCTCATTTTCATCTCTTGCCGTAAAACTTATCCAGCAAGGCACGTCCTTAAAATTTTGCTCTAAAAGCTTGCATATCGCCTCCGCCTCGCTTAAAAGCGGTATAGTCTCAACCGCCAGCATATCCGCCCCATCCTCTAAAACAGCCCTAATGCGTGGCTCGTGAAACGCCTTAAATTCACTCTTGCTTAGATTATAATCACCCCTATATTCGCTCCCGTCAGATAGATACGCACCGTATGGTCCGATACTTGCCGCCACAAGTGGAGTCTCCGTCGCCCCGCTCTCACGTATAAATTCATCCACCGCCTCGCGTGCTATAAGGCTTGTTTTTATGATTAAGCCATACGCCTCTTTTTTGCTAAACCCGGCCGCCATAAGGCCCGGAATCGTCGCTTGATAGCTTGCCGTCGTGATGATGTCGCTTCCGACTTTTAAATAATTTTTGTGAATTTGCTTGATAGCGTCCTGGTTTTGTGCGATATGCTTTGCCGACCAGAGCTTACCGCTGATGTCAAGCCCCATAGCTTCAAGCTGTGTGGCAAGCGCTCCGTCAAGCACCACTACGTCTTTTTTGGCTAATAAATCTTTAAATTTACTCATATCTTTTTATATCTCAAATAGTAATAAATATAGCAAAACGCCACGAAAGGAAGCCCGAAATATAGTCCCGGACGTTGCTCGGCGTCATAAGCGATACCTATGATCGAAACCGCAAGCAAGGCGATCGTAATATATGGCAAAACGGGCGAAAAAGGCACTCTAAATTTGAGATCCTCCACGCTTTTGCCGCTTTTTATCCACTCTTTTCTAAAATTTATCTGTGCAAACGGGATAGATAGCCACACGCCAACTACCGCAAAGCCCGCTATCGAAACAAGGGCTAAAAATACCGAATCCTCGGCGTATTTACTAGCAAATAGCGCTCCCACCGCACTTATCATCGACATCACAAGCGCTCTAACAGGCACTCCTCTATCGTCAATCTTCGCCACCCAAGGCCCGATTTGCCACTCGTTGCTAAGCGACCAAAGCATACGTGAGCTGGCATAAAGTCCCGAATTTCCCGCCGAAAGTATCGCTGTCAGGATGACAAAATTCATAATATCCGCCGCATACGGTATCCCCATCTTGTCAAAAACTACGACAAAAGGCGCTTCTAGTACGCCCGCCTCATTCATCGGAAGCAGTGAAGCTAAAACAATGATGGTTAACACAAAAAATATCACAAGCCTAAGCACCGTGGTATTTATAGCGCGAGGTATGTTTTTCTCTGGTTCAGCTGTCTCGCCAGCTGCAATGCCGATAAGCTCGGTGCCTGAAAAGGCGTAGTTTACCGCTAGCATCACGGTAGCCACAGCCAAAAAGCCGTTTGGAAAGGTTCTGTTGGCGGTGAGATTGGCAAAAAGCGGAGCCGAACTCGCCCCATCAAACGACACCACGCCAAATATCGCCCCAAGTCCAAGCGTGATGAACACGATGATCGCCATTACCTTAATGCCCACAAAAAAAGACTCAGTCTCTCCAAAAGCCCTTACGTTTAGCAAATTTATGACAAAAATTAGCCCCGCAAAAAATGTCGCAAAGACCCATACTGGCACTTCAGGAAACCACCTTTGCATAAGTATCGCCGCTCCCAAAAACTCGGTCCCAAGCGCTACCGTCCAGCACAGCCAGTAAAGCCACGTAACGGTAAATCCCGTAGCCGGAGAGATAAATTTCGTAGCATACGCACCAAATGAGCCAGTAACCGGCATCGCCGTGGCAAGCTCGCCAAGAGAGAGAGCATAACCAGATAGACGACCACCGCGCCCACAAGATAGCTGATGACAGCACCAAGCGGACCGGCCTGTGAAATGGTGTAGCCTGAGCTTAGAAACAGCCCCGTGCCGATAACTCCGCCAAGAGCTATCATAAATAGATGGCGTGAGTTTATCTTGCGCTTAAACTCGCCTTGATTTTGTAATTTGTGATTTTGCAACACGCTTCCTTTTGCTTAAATAAAATTTTAATTTTACTAAAATTTATCGTAAATTTAGTTAATTTAAATTTCAAATTTAATTAAATTTTTCAATTTTACCCATGTGATCCAAAATTTCGATATATTCCATCTTGGATCTATTATTTTTTGCTTAAAGTATTTATTTAAAATTAATCATTTTTAGATAAAATTAGCCATTTAATCTAAATAAGGAGAATGGGATGAAAAAAGAGGTTAAAAAGGTCGTTCTGGCTTACTCCGGCGGACTTGATACAAGTATAATTCTAAAATGGCTTCAAGATGAATATAATTGCGAAGTTGTAACATTTACGGCAGATATAGGTCAAGGAGAAGAGGTTGAGCCGGCTCGCAAAAAAGCTATAGCACTTGGAGTAAAACCTGAAAATATTTTTATAGAAGATCTAAGAGAAGAATTCGTAAAAGACTATGTATTTCCTATGTTTAGAGCAAACGCTATTTATGAGGGAGAGTATTTACTGGGAACTTCTATCGCTCGTCCGTTAATATCAAAAAGACAAGCAGAGATAGCAAAGCTAACCGGTGCTGACGGCATTAGCCACGGAGCAACAGGCAAAGGAAACGATCAAGTTCGTTTTGAGCTTGGGTACTACGCACTAAATCCTGATCTAACCATCATAGCGCCTTGGAGAGAATGGGACTTAAATAGTCGTGAAAAACTTCTTGCTTATGCAGAGAGAAATGGCATAGATATAAGTAAAAAACCAGGCAAAAGTCCATACTCAATGGACGCAAATTTACTTCACATAAGCTATGAGGGTTTAGTTCTTGAAAATCCCGCAAATGCTCCTGAAAAAGATATGTGGAGATGGACGGTTGATCCAAAAGATGCGCCAAACGAGAGTGAGATAATCACTATCGGCTACGAAAAAGGCGATCCTGTAAGCATAAACGGTAAAAAGCTAAGTCCTGCTGAAATTTTAACAGAGCTAAACCGTCTTGGGGCAAAACACGGCATAGGACGCCTTGATATAGCTGAAAACCGCTATGTGGGCATGAAAAGTCGCGGTTGCTATGAAACACCTGGCGGCACTATCATGTTAAAAGCCCATCGTGCGATAGAGAGCATAACTCTTGACAGAGGAGCGGCTCACCTAAAAGACGAGCTAATGCCACGCTATGCAGAGCTAATCTACAACGGTTTTTGGTTTAGCCCTGAACGTGCTATGCTACAAGCGGCGATAGATAAAAGCCAAGAGCATGTAAACGGTGAAGTAAGGGTTGAGCTTTATAAAGGAAATGTCATAATCCTTGGTCGTTCAAGCCAAAATGATAATTTGTTTAACGAAGCATATAGTACATTTGAAGAGGATAGCGTATATGATCAAAAAGATGCGGACGGCTTTATCAAGCTAAACGCTCTTCGCTTTATAATCGCTAGCAAAAACGGAAGAAAATTTTAAAATTTCAATCAATTAGCAAGCTTTATTTTGGCTTGCTAATCTTTTTTCAACCTCTCAATAAAATTTAAATCAAAGGTATAAAAATGAAAGTATTACTTATAAAAGACGTAAAAGGCTTAGGAAAAGCAGGTGAGATAAAAGAGGTAAAAGATGGATACGGCAACAACTTCTTGATAGGAAAAGGCTTTGCAAAAGCTGCAACTCCTGATGTATTACGCCAATACGAAGCAGCACAAAAAAGAAAAGCAGAAGAGCTAAAATACGAACTTGCAAATTTAGAAAAATTAAAAGATGAGTTAGCTAAAGTTACGGTAGTTATCAAAAAACAACTAGGTGCTAACGGCGCACTTTTTGGCTCTGTCTCCAAAGAAGAGATAGCTGAAGAGCTTGAAAAAACACATCATCTAATCGTTGATAAAAAATCAATCGAAATAGAAAAAAACCACCTAAAAGCGGTAGGAATTTATAATGTTCAAGTAAAACTAGGACACGCGATAAGTGCCGATTTAAAGGTTGACGTTCAAGGAGAGTAAGTGTTTCACGCAACAACGATCTTAGCCTATAAAGGCAAAAATAAATCAGTAATAGGCGGTGATGGTCAAGTAAGTTTTGGCAACACTGTATTAAAGGGAAATGCCGTTAAGATCAGAAAGATAAAAGACGGTAAAGTTTTGGCGGGCTTTGCAGGAAGTACCGCCGATGCGTTTAACCTTTTTGATATGTTTGAAGAAAATTTAGAGCAAGCAAAAGGGGATCTCTTAAAGGCTGTTATAAATTTTAGCAAAGCATGGAGAAAAGATAAGTATCTACGCAAATTAGAAGCTATGATGTTGGTTCTTAACCGTGATAAAATTTTCTTACTTAGCGGGACCGGCGATGTAGTTGAGCCTGAAGACGGAAAGATAGCTGCGATAGGCAGTGGCGGCAACTACGCACTTTCTGCTGCTCGCGCACTTGATAGGCTAGCCACCGACATAGATGAAGAGGTGCTCGTAAAAGAGAGTCTTACTATCGCGGGAGAAATTTGCATATATACAAATACAAATATAAAAACCTATGTCTTAGAGGATGATAAATAATGAATATGACACCAAGACAGATAGTTGAATTTTTAGATGATTATGTTATAGGGCAAAAAAATGCCAAAAAGATCATCGCTATCGCACTTCGCAATCGCTACCGAAGGATGAAACTAGAAAAAGCTATGCAAGATGACATAGTTCCTAAAAATATCCTAATGATAGGCTCAACCGGTGTTGGCAAAACTGAGATCGCAAGACGCCTGTCAAAGATGATGGGACTTCCTTTTATAAAAGTTGAAGCTAGCAAATACACTGAAGTAGGCTTTGTCGGACGTGATGTTGAAAGCATGGTTAGAGATCTTGCGATGGCAGCTTTTAACCTAGTAAAATCAGAACACATCGAAAAAAACCAAGCTAAAATTTCAGAATACATCGAAGATAAAATAATCAAAAAACTACTTCCACCTTTACCAAAAGGCGTTAGCGAAGAAAAAATAGCAGATTATGAGCGAAGTTATGAAAAAATGCTAACAAAGCTTAGAAATGGCGACTTAGATGACCTTAATATCGAGATCGAAGTCATGCAGCCAACAATGAGCGAGAATTCAAACATCCCGCCCGATATGGCTCAAATGCAAGAAAGCTTCATAAAAATAATCGGCATGACAAATAAACCGACTAAAAAAGAGATGAAAGTCAAAGATGCAAGAAAGGCTCTTGAGGCAGAGGCAAATGATAAAATTTTAAATACCGAAAACATCAAAACTGAGGCTTTAAGAAGAGCACAAGATGAAGGCATTATATTTATCGACGAGATAGATAAAGTAGCTGTAAGCTCCGGAAATTCAGGCAGACAAGACCCGAGCAAAGAGGGTGTTCAGCGTGACTTACTTCCGATAGTGGAAGGCTCTTCGGTATCTACAAAATTTGGAAATTTAAAGACGGATCATATTTTATTTATCGCAGCCGGCGCCTTTCATGTAAGTAAACCAAGCGATCTTATACCGGAGCTTCAGGGTCGTTTTCCGCTTAGAGTCGAGCTAAATAGTCTTGACGAAGATGCACTTTATCAAATTTTAACCCAACCTAAAAACTCCCTTCTAAAACAATACATCGCCCTGCTTAAAACAGAAAATGTCGAGCTTGAATTTAGCGATGAAGCCATACGCGAGATCGCCAAAATAGCACAAGCGGCAAATGAAAAGATGGAAGATATCGGAGCGAGAAGACTTCATACAGTTATCGAGCGCGTTATAGAAGATATTAGCTTTGAAGCAAGCGAGAAAAACGGAGAAAAGATCGTTATAGATAAAGAGCTAGTTAGTCAAAGACTAAGCGATGTCATAGAAAATCAAGACATAGCAAGATACATACTATAAAGGATAAATTTGAAATCAGGGTTTGTTAGCATAATCGGTCGCACAAATGCAGGTAAAAGCTCAATGTTAAATGCATTGCTAAATGAAAAAATAGCTATTGTTTCGCACAAACAAAACGCCACTCGCAGAAAAATAAGCGGCATCGTAATGAACGGCGATGATCAGATAATTTTTACCGATACGCCCGGGCTTCATAAGAGCGAAAAGCTAATGAATAAACTAATGGTAAACGAAGCGATAAAGGCGATGGGCGATTGCGATGCTCTTGTTTTTATCGCCTCCATCCATGATGATTTAAGCGATTATCAAACATTTTTAGCTCTAAATCCAACCAAACCTCACATTGTAGTACTTAGTAAGGTTGATGAGGTAAATAATCAAAAAGTGCTTCAAAAAATGAGCCAATACCAGCCTTACGCTAGCCATTTTAGCGCCCTTTTGCCATTTAGCACAAAACAACAAACTTACAAAAAACCTCTTTTAGATGAAATTTGCAAGCTTTTACCTGAACATGAGTATTTTTATGATCCTGAATTTATAACAAATACAAACGAAAAGGGAATTTTTAAAGACTTCATTCTTGAAGCTATTTATGAAAATTTAAGTGACGAGATCCCCTATTCCAGTGATGTTTTAATAGATAAAGTAAAAGAAAAAGATGATATAACAGAAATTTATGCAACGATTATCACAGAACGCGAGATACACAAGTCAATGATAATAGGTAAAAACGGCGAAACTATAAAACGCATAGGCATAAACGCAAGAAAGCTTATATCAAATTTGACGGGTCGCAAAATTTTCATAAAAATAGTCGTTTTAGTGAAAAAAGGATGGAGTAAAGACGAAAAAATACTTAAAAAAATAAATAACTATTGATTTTTTATTTTGAATACATTAGAATACAAACAAGTAACAAATGAGGCATGAATGATAAAGATAAGAAATAACGTTGAAAAGTCTATTATTACAATCGATCCATATAAAAAAGATGCATTTAAATTTATAGGGAACGAAGTCGGGGCTTTAGATGTTTCAAGATCAATTTCTAAAGAAAATTTCTTTATCTCATATCTTAAATTTAAAAATTTAATCACCACAACTATAAGCATTTCTCGCGAAACAAGTGAAGAAGAGCTTTCAAATATCATCTCTATTAAAACTTACGAAGAGCTTTCTCTTGATGCGACGATTGACTATAAAATAGTCTTTATAGAGTCTCAAGCGCAAACAGAAGATAGGCTTTTTAGCGTATTTGTCATAGCAGACGACACGATAGATAAGATATTTAAAGACATAATGGCGAAAATTCCATACATAGACTACCTATCTATCGCCCCTCTTCTATACAGCTCACTTTATAAAAAAGGCTTTTTGACTGTTTTAGATGTTGCTTGTTTTATATGTCTTCAAAAAGATGACGCGTTTTTAGCTGTTTACTCAGGAGGCGAATACCTAACCTCGCGCCCTCTTCGCTATAATCTAAGCTCTATTAAAGATAGGTACAGCGAACTAAAAGGCGAACGCATAAGCGAAGAGGCTTTTTATGAAAAACTTAACACAAACGGCATTTGTATGGATACCGAAAGTGAAAATTTTGATCCTGAGTTAAATGATGTTTTAGAAGACTGTTTTTTTTACATTAATGACGCTATAAATATAATAAACAGGGTATATTTTGTAAATATTCACAACATCTTTATCGACTCTGAGATCGGTAGAATTCCTGGGCTTGAGAACTTCGTTCAAAATAAAATCGGTCTTAAAACAGCAACTCTAAGTACAAACATCTCAATAAACAGCAAAGACTACGACCTAAGTCAACAGCACAATATGATGGCTCTGATTGCAAGGCTGACCAAAGAAGAGGATTATCAGGCAGAATTTAACTTCTCGTCATTTTTAAGACCCCAACCGTTTACAAAACGAACGAGCGGTAAATTTATCCTTTCATGTGGCGCAGCTTCACTACTTGCGGTCGCGTATCCTGCGTATAATTACCTTGGAGGGTATTATTTAGAGCAAAGCATACCTGCTCTAACGCAAGAGCTAATTGACCTCAAAAACGAGTCAAACAGGATAAGGATTAGCCTTGCGGGACTTCAAAAAGAAAAAGAGCAAATGCAAGATATGCTTGTTAAAGATAGACAAAAGCTTGAATTTAGAGAAAACTTACTAACTCAAATCAGCGATAAAAAAACGAATACGCCATGAAAGGGATAAATATATTTGAAATTTCGCAGATCATAAATCAAAATAAAGTTAAAGTTTCAAATATATTTGGCAAAGATAGAAATATGACTTTTGCGGTTCAAAGCAATGACGAGAAAAATATAACAGAGCTAATAAAACAGATCGCACAAACGGCAAAATACTCCATAAACACAAAACGCATAGATTTTAATAAAGCCCAAAATGTCTATGAAAGCAATGTAAGCGTAGAGATAAGATAATGAAACAAGATATATTAAGCAGGATTGATGAGTATTTTGAGCAAAAGAGCCAAAATGAGCGCTACATATTATCTTTTGGTGTTATAGCTGTTATAGCGTATCTTTTGTATATTTTCTCATTTGATGCATCTGAGCGATTTTACAATGAGCAAAGTATGCAATACGAACAAATTTCAAAAGAACTTAAGGTTGTGCAAGACTACTTAAAGTCTGTTAGCTCTCCAAACGGCGATCAAAATTTTAAGATAAAAGAGCAAAGCAAAGAGCTAGAAGCACTTAAAAAAACACATGAAGAACTTTTAGGCTTTAACAACTACTTTGACGACAAACTAAAAGAGCTTTCGTTTTTGCTTTTTAACGATCAAAATTGGGCAACTTTTTTAGATAGGATAGTAATACTAGCAAAAGAGAATAATATTAAAATTTTAGAACTCAACAATGAATTTAAAAACCCCAGTTACCAAAAAGTAGAGCAAATTTTAAACATAAACGTAAAACTTTTAGGAAGCTATCAAAATATGCTCAACTATATAAATTCACTAGAAGAATCAGAGCTCGTAGTCGATCTTCATAAGATCGATATAAACGCCACTCAAAAAGAGCTAGGCGCTAATATCGCAATATCTATTTGGGGTATGAAATACTAATGAAATCTATATTTATTACGATAATCCTATCATCTTTATGCTCTTTGCTTGGGGCAGATGTCCAAGATAAAAAGATAAAATATGATGGAATGTTTTCTCAGATCAGACAACAAAGAGAAGGTATAAGCAAGCATGAAATTTTAAATAGCAAAAGCCCTTTTAAAGAGGTTGCAAGAGATGAAAATTTAACAGTGATATCGCCAGAAACCTTAAATACAGCAAGCTCATTTACATTACAAGCTGTTATGCAAGATAGAGTCAAGATGGATGGCTCTTGGTATAAACTTGGCGATACAATAGGCGAATACAAAATAACCAAGATCACAAATACAAGCGCCATTTTAAAAAGAGGCGATGAAAAACAAGAAATCAAAATTCAAAACGGAAAGAAAAATGTCTATATTAAAATCAACTAAATTTAAAATTTTTACATTATCTATAATTTTATTTACAAGTATTTGTTCTGCACAAGCTAGCTGCTTGGGCAAGAAATTTAACATGAAAATCCTAGAAGAAACTCCACTTATTGACGTGCTTACTCAGCTATCTGACATGTGCGAGTTTAGCATCATAGCTAAAGACACACTTAGCAAACAAGAACTAAGAGAGTCAACACATGGCGTAAATATAAAAAACATGTCGCTAAATGAGGTCTTTAACCTACTTTTACATGAAAAAAATTTAAGCTATGAATTTTCGAACAACGTGCTTAAAATTTCATCTCTTCAAACAAAAATATTTAAGCTTGACTATATAACCTCGGTTAGAGAAGGCACAGCTATAACAAAAGCTTCCGTTGACTCAGCCCCTGTAGAAGTGGGAGAAAGTAGCGGCTCTTCGCAGTCTTTAAACGATAGTCAATCTGCTGACAACCTTATTAAAACAACAGAAAAATTTGACTTTTGGGAAAAGCTTGACGCTGAGCTAAAGGCCATACTAAATAACACTAGCGAGCACATCATCGCACCTGATCCTATTATTAACCAAAACGCAGGACTTATCACGATAACTGGAACACCATCTCAGATAAAACGCGTTCAAACCTATATAGACGAGATGCAAAAACGCCTAAAAAAGCAAGTAATCATTGATGTTTCGATAATTGCCGTCGATCTTAAAAACGAGTATAAAAAGGGGGTTGATTGGAGTAAATTTGAACTTGGCTTTAACTCATACATAGGCAACAATCCAAGCAATGGAGCATCCGGTGCAGGCTGGACAAACCGTGGCAATGGACTAAGTGCCGGTTTTGGTCAGACACTAAACATCGCTGCAAATTTAAATTTCAGTCTTGACGGTATAATAAATTTCCTAGAAACCAACGGTAGAACAAAAGTTATATCAAGCCCGAAAGTAACAACTCTAAACAACCAGCAAGCCCTTATCTCGGTCGGCGATAATGTAAATTACAGGGTTATGGAAGAAACCAGCAACAACAACGTAAATAGCGACAGGACAACTGTTACTTATAAGCAATACTCTGTATTTATAGGAATTTTGCTAAATTTACTTCCTGAAGTATCGGATAATAACAAAATCATGCTTCGTGTAAACCCATCTTTAAGCACATTTAAATACTCAGAAGATGACACAAGAACACAAAATTCTACCATTAGAGAGATAGCTCCTGATACAATACAAAAGAAACTCTCAACTGTAGTTCATGTAAATAGTGGCGACACGATAGTTCTTGGCGGACTTATCGGTCAAACAAAAGGCAAAGATAACAGCAAAGTACCGATCCTATCAAGCATACCTCTTATAGGTAACGCTTTTAAAAGCACGAAAGATGTATCAAAAACAACCGAGCTTATATTTGTGATAACGCCAAGAGTGGTTGATCTAAACGATCCAGCTCCGATATCACAATCCTTAAAAGATTTAGGTTTTTCAAAGACATTATATGAGCAATAACATTTATGCGGATTTAAAAGAAATTTTTATAAACGAAGATGATATTAATAGCTTTGTAAATTTAGACAAAACTATATCTTGTTACAACAAGATCATCTCTGTGATCAAAAAACCGCTTAAGCTTGTATTGTTTTATGGAAAACCTGGCACCGGAAAGACATTTTTATTAAATAAAATCGTAAAAGATCTTGGTGATAACCAAAAGCAAGTTATATTTTTCTCATACCCTTTTTTTAGCGAAACAAGTTTCGTAAACGCACTTTGTGATGAAATTTTTACCGATAAAAAAGAAAACATAAACAACTTTGAAGAGCTAATACAAGAGTATGGAAAAAAATTTGCAAATAAAAAAGAAATTTTAGAAAATCAAATCGTAATAATCCTAGACGAAGCCCAACTCTATCCACAAGAGTTGATTGAAAAAATTAGGCTAATGGCTGACAGCAGGTATTTTAAATTTATCTTCACCATCCACAAAACAAGCGAAGAAGATGTTATCGTAAAGGATTATTTTCAAACTAGAATTTGGGAGAGTATAGAACTAAAAAGTGCTGATCTAAATGAGGTCATCACATATATACTTAAAAAAATTTCCATGAAAAATTTAGAAAAATACCTGAATTTTAGTGACGCCGACTTTGCTCTCATATACGATCTTTGCGAAGGAAATTTAAGAACGTTAAATAAACTTTTGTATAAATTTTACGAAATTTGCGAATACTACGAAAAAAACGAACCGTCAGTTTTGGCCGCAAAAGAACAAAATCAAAAAATTTTAATTATGTCTGCAATAGATACTGGACTTATAAATGCTTAGCACACAAGAGATAAGAGAGCTTGAAAAACATTATGAAGCCTATATAGCAAGCAAAAAGCCAAAAATTTCAAATCAAACAAAACTAATAATAATCTTAATCCTAGCTACCGTTTTGGCTACAAGCGGCTTTTATGCACTTAATACCAAACAAAATGATCAAAAACCAGACACCATCTCAAGTGTTATAAACGAAAGTAAGCAAAAAAGCATAAATGCAAAAGAGAGATTTGAAGAAAAACTTAAAGAAGAAGAGCTTATAAGCAAAGTAGCAAACAAACTAGAAGAAAATCTAAGACATCACAATGCTTCAGGTGATAAAATTTTAGACATCAAGCCTAGTGACACTAAAAACGAAAGTAAAACCGCACCACAAGGCTGGTTAAAGCTTAAAGTCATCTCAAGTAGTGATGATGCCGACAACACCCCTCTTCCTAAAAACCAAATTTTAGACTTTGACGAGAATGTGGCCAAAGAGCAACCAAAAACACAAAAATCAAAAATAGACATACAAATAATACCTCCAAAAGACGAACTCTCATCTTTAAAAGAGTCCTTTGCTGCAACAAACAACCAAAGCTACGCCCTTGAGGTAGCTAGGATAAATTTTAAAAATAAAAACTACAACGAAGCTATAAAATGGGCATTAACAGCAAACGAGATAGACAGCAACACAGAAGAGTCGTGGGTGATATTTGCTAAGTCAAAGTATTACACAGGTAATAAAAATGACGCCATAAAGGCTCTAAAAGAGTATAATAAAAAGCAAAACAAAGCCACGATAGATGTATTAATTAAAAAGATAGAAAGTGGTTCGTTATGAAAAAAATTTTACTTATATTACTAACCGTGATTAATCTTTTTGCCATAAACCAACAAGAGATAGAAGAGTGGTTTAGTAACGGTGAATACAGAAAAGTTTGCTCAAACCAAGTTGAAAATTTCTTCAAAAAAATATCAGATGAGTCAATAATGAGTATATATGGCATATCTTGCCTTAATATACATGAACTAAACAGGCTAGCTTCGCCTATGTTTAAGCTGGTAAAAACAAAAGAAGCACGCGAGAATGCGGCGTATTTTGCGGATATTTTGTTTAAAAAAAAGCTTCTCTATCACGCACTTATCGACAATGTAGACATAAGCTATATTAGACTTCCAAAGAGTGATTATATACTATCTTTTATCTTTGATAAATTTGTAAAAAAAGAATACATCTTAGATGGTGACGAGTATATATTTAAGGAAAAAAACTCAAGCACGCACTATACGCTTAACGTCCTAAAAGAGTCGCAAACAAATAAAATAATCCTAAAAACATTCAAAGACGACGAATTAAAATCACAAATAGAGTATTGGTAATGAACATAACTGAAAATATCATCTTAAAAACGCTAGAACAAAACTCAAAACTAACAATAGAGCAAGTAGAAAATATACAAAATTTAAAGACTCAAACGAACAAAACTCTGCTTGAAATTCTTTATGAAAATGAATTTATAACACAAAAAGAGATAGATGAAACCTTGGGTGATCTTTATAGACGCGGTCGCATAAACATCACTGAAACAACAAAAGACCTCGAAATAGATATAAAGAAATTTCTAAAATATATCGCGCTTCGCTTTAAACTTACGTATTTTAACCTTGACGATATAGACATAGACTATAGAATTTGCGAACGCATAAACACAAGTCAATTAAAAAGCTACGAAGCTCTTCCGATAAAAGAGGACGAGATAAATATCTATGTGGCGTTCAAAAATCCATTTGACGTTATGACTCAAGATAGGGTTCAAAATTTATTTAACAGAAAACTACTAAAAGTAGTCGTTGCAGACCCAACACAGATAGAAAAATACACAAACAAACTTGCTTTAAACGAAAGCATAAAAGACATCATTGCCGAGATAAGAAAAGAGCTTTCAAGCTCAGCCAGCGGTGCTTCAAATACCGAGAGTTCCGGAATTTTAAAACTTATCGAAGTTATTTTAAAAACAGCTATACAAAGTCGAGCAAGCGATATCCACATAGAGCCGACTGAAACAAACTGCATAGTAAGAAGCAGGATAGACGGCATACTTAGTGAGACGTTTATATTTGATAAAGACATTTACCCGCCTATTGTAAGTAGAATGAAACTGCTTTCAAACATGGACATAGCAGAGCGTAGAAAACCACAAGACGGACGCTTTTCAGCTCAAATTTTAGACAAAGAGTATGATTTTCGTATCTCAACCCTTCCTATCCTAAATGGCGAAAGCGTGGTTTTACGTATCCTTGATAAGTCAAAGGTTATTATAAATTTAGAAAACTTGGGCATGCATCCAAAAAATTTCGATAAATTTAAAAAAGCCATGAAAGCCCCTTATGGCATAGTTTTAGTTACGGGACCGACCGGTTCCGGTAAAACGACAACGCTATATGGCGCATTAAGCGATATAAAGAGCATAAAGACAAAGATCATAACAGTCGAGGACCCGGTTGAATATCAATTAAACATGATACAGCAAGTTCATGTAAATGAAAAAACAGGCATGACCTTTGTTACTGCACTTCGTTCTATCTTACGTCAAGACCCGGATATCATAATGATAGGCGAGATCCGCGATCAAGAAACACTTCGCATAGCTATACAAGCAGCTCTTACCGGTCACCTTGTTTTTTCCACTTTGCATACAAATGATGCCATAAGTGCCATACCAAGAATGATAGACATGGGTATAGAGCCTTATCTAGTAAGCGGTGCACTCATATGTATCGAGGCTCAAAGACTTGTAAGAAAGCTCTGTCCTCACTGCAAGCAAGCCATAACTTTACCAAAAGATACATTTGAAGAGCTAAAACAATATATCCCTCAAGAGTATCAATTTTACTCAAGTACAGGCTGCCAACAATGCTCACAAACCGGCTATCTAGGTAGAGAGATGATAAGCGAAATTCTACCTATCACGGATACCATACAAAGCTTGGTTGCAAATGGTGCAAATAAAGACGAAATAAGAAGCGTAGCTTATCAAGAGGGCTTTATAGATATGTTTCATGACGGCATTATACGTGCAGCAAACGGTGTCACAACGATAGAAGAAGTTTACAGGGTTGCTAAGATATGAAACTATTTGAAGTAGAATACATCCAAAACAGCAGAAGACAGAAAATGACCCTTAAGGCAAATAGCACAAGTGAAGCTAGAAGTCTTGCTGCAAAAAACAACAAAGGCATGATAGTAAAGATCGGCGAGACAAAAACTCTTCCACTTTTAGAACAGATGGAAGATGTTAAAGATAAATTTTCTAAATACTTCTCCTCCACAAAGGTTAAAGTGCCAAATTTGGTTGCCGTAGTAAGCCAGCTAAGTGTCATGGCAAACGCCGGAATTTCTATCCACGACAGCATAAAAGAGATCGCAACTTCAACTAACGATAAAAAACTAAAAGAAATTTTTACATCCATAAACGAGGATCTAAACCAAGGTGCAAGCCTAACATCTTCAGTAGAAAGTTTCAAACATGAGCTAGGTGATGTAACTATAGCCATGATAAGACTTGGCGAAAACACAGGAAACATGGCTGACTCTTTAAAAAAACTTGCAAATATCTTACAAGAAGTTTGGGATAACCAACAAAAATTTAAAAAGGCTATACGCTATCCGGTTACCGTGATATGCGCTATCATTGTTGCCTTTACGGTCATGATGCTTATGGTAGTTCCTCAGTTTAGAGAAATTTTTGAGCAACTTAACGCCCAGCTTCCTGTGCCTACTAGAATTTTACTAGGCATAGAATACGCCATGAATAACTACGGTTTTTACATCATCGCCTTACTTATTGCCGTTGGTATATTTGCAAAGAAATTTTATGATAAAAGCGAAGAATTCAGAACAAAATTAGACAAATACCTACTTAAAGTTTATTTGATAGGCAAGATAATATTTTATGCCAACATGAGCAGGTTTAATCTTATATTCACAGAGCTTGTTCGTGCGGGAATTCCTATCGCAGAAGCACTTGATACGGCAAATATAACAGTATCAAATATCGCCATAAGAGAAAAGCTAGCCGGAGTTAAAATTTTAGTCGGCAGAGGAGTAAGCCTAACAGAAGCTTTTAAGGAGACAGGGCTTTATGAAAATATGCTTATACAAATGATAAACGCCGGAGAGCAAAGCGGCAGTATAGACAGCATGTTAGAAAAGATAGCTGACTATTATAAGGCAAAATTTAGCGACATAATCGACAACATCTCAAGCTATATCGAGCCTATTTTGCTTGTGTTTATAGCCGGTATGGTTATTTTACTCGCACTTGGCATTTTTATGCCTATGTGGGACTTGGCACAAGCCGTAAAAAATTAAAAGTTATGTTATACTATTAATTGTATTGCATGAGAAGGAGTATAAAATGCTTACAAACAATGAACATGAAGTTGATGTAAATGCTTTTTTAGTATCCAAAACAGACACAAAAGGCAAAATAACTTATTGTAACGAGCCTTTTTTGGAGATTGTAGGTGCTAAGCAAAAAGAACTTTTGGGAAAACCGCACAATATCGTCCGTCATCCCGATATGCCACGTGTTGTTTTTAAAATCCTATGGGAACATATCCAAGAAAAAAGAGAAGTTTTTGCCTATGTTAAAAACAAAAGCTTTGATGGTGGATTTTACTGGGTGTTTGCCAATGTCACCGCTTCACTTGACGCAGGCAATAAAATCGTAGGTTACTACTCCGTAAGAAGAAAACCTAACAAAAAAGCTATCAAAATTATAGAACCGCTTTACAAAGAGCTACTTGAAATAGAAAAACGCGGCGGTATCGAGGCTTCATTTAAGGCTTTGAATGAAATTTTAAACGAAAAAAAAGTTACGTATAATGAATTTATAAATAATTTACAAAGGCTTTGATATGTTTTTTAATAAAAAAATGGAAAATTATGATGAAATTTTAGATGTTATCAAGTCTGCTAGAAATGGTATTTTAGAGCCTCGCATAATAAACATAAACCCAAATCATCCTTTAAGAGAGATAGCCCTTGGCATAAACGACCTGCTTGATCAAGTAGAAGCACTTCAAAGAGAAATTTCCACATGTATAAATTCAGCTCAAAGCGGTATAACATATAGAAATATCTTTACCGAAGGTTTTCGCGGCACTTTTCAAACAAATGCCCTTTCTATGAGTGCAGGAGTTGACGGTATAAAAGCCGGTCAAAAAGGCAAAGTTAGAGGCATACTTTCAGAGAAATTTGACAAGCTTGGCAACGGCAACCAAGGCATGCAAGAGGTTCAAGTGGATCTAAACGAAAGCATAGATAACCTAGAAACAATGACATCCATAGCAAACGAAACAGCTAAAAATGCAAATGAAACACTAGTTAGCTTAAGCGAGTTAAATGAGCAAATGAACTCACTTGACGGACTTATAAACAACTCAAATCACGCCATCCATACTCTAAGCACAAGAACAGATGACATATCATCTGTTGTAAATTTAATTAAAGATATAGCAGAGCAAACAAATCTGCTTGCTCTTAATGCAGCCATCGAAGCAGCACGTGCCGGCGAGCATGGACGAGGCTTTGCAGTTGTTGCCGATGAGGTTAAAAAACTAGCCGAAAATACACAAAAGGCAACAAGCGAGATAGGTATAAACATCCAAACATTGCAGCAAGAGGCAAGAGATATACACTCAAATTCACAAGAGATCGACAGGATAGCAAAAGCTGCAAGAGCTAGCATGCAAGAGTTTGAGCAAACACTTTATAAATTTAACCAAGATGCGCAAACTACGGCTTCTACGTCAAGATATGTAGTAGATAAAACATTTAGCATAATAGCAAAAATAACACAAATCGTATACAAAACAACGGCTTATTCTGATGTTATAAACGAGAGAAAACATACTGAAGAAGAGATACTAAAAACAGGAGAGGATCTTCTTGGATGGTATGAGAATGAATGCGCTCAAAAATTTTCTAAAACCACCTCTTATGCAAAAATAAGACCTTTGATAGAGGATTTTAACTCTTTAATCTCTACAAATTTAACAGAGGCAAAAGAAGGATACAATGCTTCGAATTTAGAAGTTTTTGCAGATAGATTTAGTAAGTTAGAAAAAATAAGTAGCGAAATTTTTAGACTATACAACGAAATGAACCAAGAAAATAGAAAATAAGGCTAGAAAACTAGCCTTATTTGATTATGACAAAAGCCTTTTTGCAACTTCGCTTATACGTTTTGCTTCGGCTTTTGCCCCTATTTGCTCTTTAGCATCTTTCATTACACTGCCAAGATCTTTAACACTACTAGCACCAAGCTTTACTATGATGGTTTTTATCACTGCTTCAAGCTCATCATCGCTTAATTGTTGCGGTAGGTATTTTGATATTACCTCTATCTCTTCTTGCTCTTTTTTAGCAAGCTCCTCGCGAGCACCTTTTATATATAGCTCTATAGAGTCTTGTCTTTTCTTGATCTCTTTTTGAAGTATCGGTAGCACTACTTCGTCGGTCATTTCTATACGATTGTCGACTTCGACTTGTTTTATAGCAGCATTTATAGTGCGCAACGTATCTCTTAAAAATTCATTTTTAGCCTTCATGGCCTCTTTGATATCAGATAAAATTTCTTCTCTTATGCTCATGATCTTCCTTTATAAAATTTATCCCGAAATAATATCAAAAATAGGCTAAAATTTTAAAATTTCATCTAGGCTTTTATTAAAATACGCCACCCCGACACCCTCTCTAAGACCATCATCTATGACAACAAGTTCGGCTTTTTCGTTACACAAAAGTTCTTTTAACAAAAGCATACCACCAAGCATCGGCATTTTGCGATTTTTACCTAGGAGTTTATCGGCTTTTTCGTTATCAAATTTTAAAATTTCACACATCAGCCCATCAAAATCATCCTTAAACAACCTGTATCCGTTTACTCTACTTTTGTCATAATCATCATAACCCATACCAAGCTTTAACGCTGCCATAGTTGTCGGCACACCTGATGTTAAAATGATATGTTTTTTATCAAATTTAGCTAGAAATTCTTTAGCTTCTTTGGTGGTAGTTGCAACATTTTTTTTCATCAAAGAGATATCATTGTCAAACTGATCGCAAAAAGTAATGATACCAAACTCAAAGCTTTTAAAATTATCTCCATTGCTTATCTCGCTACTTCCGCCTCCAAGATCTATAAAAACAGAGTTCTTAGTATCCATGCCAAGCCCATTAAGCGCTTCTTTAACACCTAAAAATGTAAGTTTTGCTTCGGCTTCGCCGCTTATTATTTTAAATTTGACATTAAATTTTTGCTCTATCTCCTTAAAAATTTCATCCGCGTTACTAGACATTCTAAATGCCTGCGTGGCAACAGCTATATGG
The DNA here is from genome assembly GCF_014892335.1 of Campylobacter sp. 7477a. Lineage (NCBI taxonomy): Bacteria > Pseudomonadati > Campylobacterota > Epsilonproteobacteria > Campylobacterales > Campylobacteraceae > Campylobacter > Campylobacter sp. 7477a. The sequence continues at coordinate 30,585 of NZ_JADBJH010000013.1, read as the reverse complement.
TTTATTTTATCAAAGTCAAATTTCTCTTTTGCCTGCGCTATAGCTTTAAATATATCCTCTTTTGCTTCATTTGATATCTTACCACTTCTTTTTAGTCCTCTTGCAGATCCTACTATACGCTCAAAAGTATCGATGATTTCATATTTTCCATTTAAATTTTGCATTAAATTTAGACGAAAAGTATTTGAACCTAGGTCTATGGCTATTATCATTTTATATCCCTTATTTTTATAAAATACATAAAATTTTATGTATTTTATCTGTTTTGCTTGAAAGTAATTATATAATAAATTTCATACATAAAAATTCTAAAAACTTTAATAAATTTCAAGATATAATGCTGACACAATTACAAAGGAGGCTATTTTGCTTTTGTCAAGGGAAAATTTATTAGCTTTGTTTATATTTGCCATCTGTAGTGGCGGCTTTTTTATATGGGGGTATCAATACATCCCAACAAATCACTTCTTTTTATTTTCCATAGCAAGTATTTTTGGTATTTTCATGGCATTTAACATCGGCGGAAACGATGTGGCAAATAGCTTTGGAACAAGCGTTGGGGCAAAAACTCTAACGCTAAAACAAGCTCTTATTATCGCAGCTATTTTTGAGTTAAGTGGCGCGATATTTGCAGGTTCGGAAGTTACGGCAACCATTAGAAACGGCATAATAAAATTCCCAGAAGATGGGATGAACCCTATGAAATTCGTAGCGATAATGACCTCTGCTCTTTTAAGCTCCGGACTTTGGCTTTTTTACGCTACAAAAAGAGGACTTCCTGTTTCAACCACACACTCTATCGTAGGCGGTATCGTAGGAGCCGGTGTGATCATGGGGTACACAACATACGGGAGTCAAGAGGCGCTTGGTATGATCTCTTGGAAAGGCATAGGAAGCATAGTCTTTAGCTGGGTGATCTCTCCGCTACTTGGTGGCGCAGTATCTTATATGATCTATAAATACATAAAAAGAAAGATCTTGGAGCCAACACATGAGCTAAAGTTATCTTTAAAAGCACTAAAAAACGAGCGAAAGGCATACAAAGAAGAATTTATAAGATCGCTTAAAAGCCTTCCTAAAGATGTGCAAATTTCAACCATAACAAGAATGGCAATGATCGATGAAGACGACATAGAAAACAACGGATATAGCGAATACAAATCAAACATCAAAAAGATGAAAGAGCGCGAAAAAGCTCTTGATACATTTAGCGCAATGAAAAAACACATACCTTTTATAGCAAGCTTTGCCGCTATGGTGATATCAGGCATGATGTTATTTAAGGGTCTTAAGCACTTAAATTTAACAGTTAGCACGATCCAGACGATATGGATTATATTTGTTATAGGCGCGTTAGCTTATCTTGCCAGCTTTGCCATCATAAATGTCATGAACAAGAACGATAGCGAAAAAAGCATAAACAGGATATTTTCTTGGTTTCAAATTTTTACCGCATCATCTTTTGCTTTTTCTCACGGCGCAAACGATATTGCAAATGCGGTAGGTCCATTTGCCGCTATACTTGATGTATTAAAAACAGGCACAATAAATGAAGCCTCACCTATACCTAACGTAGCTATGGTTACCTTTGGTATAGCTCTTGTTATAGGACTTTGGTTTTTAGGCAAAGAGGTTATTACTACAATCGGCTCAAAACTAGCCGAGATACTTCCTACTACAGGATTTAGTGCAGAGTTTGCGGCCAGCCTTGTGATACTACTGGCAACCAAGCTTGGCATACCAGTAAGTTCTACACATATACTTATCGGGGCAGTGCTTGGTATCGGCATAGTAAACAACAACGCAAACTGGAACATGGTAAAACCTATACTTCTTGCATGGGTTATCACACTGCCTACGGCAGCTATATCATCGGCTGTTATTTATATTGGACTAGAAAATATCTTGGGTCTTTAATCATTTACGAGGAAATTCTCCTCGTAAAACCTCTTCTCTTATCTCATTAAGCTTTAAAAGTGCTTCGTCAAAATTATCAGAATTTATACTAATATCTATCTTTGCTGGTTTTTTATAGACCTTATCATAGTATTTTGTTAGTAAAATTTCACTCACTTTTGCTATATCGTTACGCCCAAATGCCTCTATGGCTTCTTGTTTTGCTTTTGTTTCTATAAAAGGAGAAATTTTGCTCATGCAAGCATAAAAATATTTATCATCCACGTTTTGATAGTCTTGCATTATGCACTCTATCCTGCGCGATAAGCCAGCCTTTACTTCAACACAAACACCGCTTCTTAAAGCTTCATGTAAAGTGGCAGGAAGAGTAAGCGAGCCTATCTTTCTACTCTCTCCTTCAGCAAAACAAACTTCACCTTTTAGCCTATTAAGCTCAAAAAACAATTCATCCTCAAATGCTTTTTGGCTTGGCTGAGCCCCGTTTATCTCGCCAAAAACCGAACCTAAATGATTTGCTATATTTTCTAAGTTTATAGACGGAGAAAGCGCCTTTATGAGTTTGGTTTTAAAGCAACCAGTATTGCCAAAAAGTGTTATAAATTTAGTATCAACCTTTGACTCTAGTGCCTGTCTTACATGTGCCCTAAAACTTTTATATCCACCGTTTAGCCTAACAACTCTATATCCTATCATGCTAAGAACGGTTGCTATCGAGGCTGATCTCATGCCTCCCTTTGCGCAGTATATCCCAACAACTGAGCCAACCTTACAGCTATCATAAACCTTATCTATGATATTTTGCAAATTTTCGGATATGTATTTTGCACCAAGAACTTTTGCTAAAGATCTGTTTTCTTTGTATATGCAGCCTATTTCGTGATGTTCTTTATCATTTAGCGCATATAAATTTTGCGCATTTTTTATATGAGAATATGCATACTCATGTGGGCTTCTGGCGTCGATTAAAATTTCAAATTCGTTTTTTTTCTCCAACCACGGATTTATTTCAAGTTCAGATAATGGCACTAAATGCCTTTTTTAACTTTTCAAAAAGAGGATGAAACGGAACTCCGTTTACTCTAACATCAGATATCGTAGTTATAAAATTTGTATCCCTACTCCATCTAGGCACTAGATGATAATGCACGTGCTCGGCTATCCCTGCACCGGCTGCAGCGCCTAAATTCATGCCTATATTTACGCCTTCTGCATGAAGCTCATTTTTTAAAATTTTAACACCCTCTCTTACAAAACGGCTCATCTCAAGCCAAGTATTGTCTTGCAAGTCCTCTATCTTATCCGTGTGTTTAAGTGGTATAACCATAAAATGACCGGGGGTATACGGATAGAGATTCATTATCCCAAAACAATACTTCGCTCGAAATAAAACTCCCGCCTTATCATCGTTTTCTGGATGATTTATGATATTACAAAAGACACATCCGTCGGGTTTTGAGCCAAAATATTCACTTCTCCATGGCGCACAAAGATGCTCCATCACATACCTCCTTTTATTGATATTACAGCCTCAGCGATACTTTTTTTACGCATAAAATGTTCTCCTATCAAAAACGCGTCAACACCGATTTTATTTAGCTCCATAAGTTGTTCGTGGCTCTCAAGCCCACTTTCTGCAACTATCACTTTGTCTTTTGAGGCCTTTAAGATAACAGGCACAAGCTTTTCGCAAAGCCCCATATCCATGGTAAATGTGTCTAAATTTCTATGATTTATACCAATTATCTTTGCTCCAACTTCTAAGGCTTTTTCAAGATCTTTCATGTCATGCACTTCGACTAAAATTTCAAGTCCTATGCTTTTTGCATACTCCATAAGCTCTTTTAGCTTGGTCAAACTTAGCGCTTTTACTATAAGTAAAGCAAAATCCGCACCAAATATCAATGCTTCTAAAAGTTGATATTTGTCTACGATAAAATCTTTTCTAAGTAGGGGCGTTGATGTATATCGTCTTATTTGCGTTAAATACTCAACATTACCCTTAAACCAATGAGGTTCGGTTAAAACGCTTATAGCATTAACATTTGCGGTCTCATACTCTTTTACTATACTTAAAGGGGTGAAATCCTCTCTGATTATGCCCTTGCTAGGGCTTGCTTTTTTTACTTCAGCGATGATTCTAAGAGGTTCGTCTTTTGTGCTTTTTAGCGCAGATATAACATTTCTTGGAACATAAGGATTAGCGCTGTAAGCGCGCTCCAACCAATCCATTTTATACTTCTTCTTTCGTTCTTCAAGATCCTCTTGTGTTTTGTTTATGATCTCGTCAAGTATCATTTTTTAGACCCTTTGTTTGATTTCTTAATGCACTTTTCTATTAAATTTAAATGCTCTTTTGCCTCTTTTGTATTTTTAAATTCAAAGTCCTGTATAGCCTTTAGCATTATCTCTTTTGCTTTTTTGCAGTCACCAAGCTTATAATATCCCCATGCAAGAGAGTCTTGATAATACGGAGAATCAGGTGAAATTTCAAGAGCTCTTTTTACAAGACTTATACCCTTTTTTACATCCACATCATGATCTATGAGCAAATACCCGTAGTAGTTTAGATAAATTTCTTTATCAAGCTTAACCACACTTGCTTCAAATTTATCTATTACGCTTTCAAGTTGTTTTTGCTCGTGTTTGTCATACATCTCATACTCAAAAACAGCAGCCCTTGCTAAAAATTCAAGATCCCTAGTATCATTATAAATTTTAACGGCAAGGACATAAGCATCACCATAGCTTTTCATGGTAGCGTAAATTTCCATTAAGACTGTATCATTATAGCTATATTTTTTCAAAAACTCAGCAGCGGCTTTATAATTTTTATCGTAAATGAAAATTTGCAGTGCCTTTTCAAGATAATTTTTATTCTGGCTGATAGCATAAAGTTCTTCGCAAATTTCTACCATCTTGGTAAAATTTTGTGTTTGCAAATATAAATCAGACATCGTTTCACAAATTTTTATCGTGCAACCAAACTCATCCTTGTATCGTTGCAAATACGAAAGTGCATCTTGTGGCTTTTCAAGTTGATTTATCAAAACATCGACTATACGCAATAGCGTTTCTTCATTTTTATCTAAATTATAAGCTTCTTCAAAATACCTTAACGCCGTTATGCTATCGTTTTGTAGCATACATATCGTGCCTAAGATCAAGATATTTCTTACGTTTGGCTCTTTTGAGACCAAATCCCTCATGATATTTCTGGCATATGAAAACTGTTTTGCGTTTACCATATCAGCAACCTTGATACGTATAAATTCACTATCATCCTTAAGTGAAACCTCGCTTTTTTCCAAAAGCTCTTTAAGCTTTGGACTACTTGACGCATAGGCTAGCTTTAACGCCTCTTTTAAGTAAGCAACTTGCTTGGTTTTTTCAAAAAGCTCCTCATATATAACGATAGAATTTTCTATGTTGCCATCATTTTGCAGTGTAAGTGCTTGCAGTATGCTTAAATTTAACTCGTCATCGGCGTTTATATTTGTAATAAAAATAGCAAAAAACAAAGAAGCGGTTATAAAAATTTTACGCCAATACATTCTCTCTCTAACTCTCCTAAATTTTTTCTAAAATAGTCCCAAAACGGAAAACTTCTGCACTGTGATGGACGAAACTCGTAAATAGAACAATTTTTATTTATCTCATCAAAAAACACACAAGCATATCCATCTTCATGACTTTTTTCTTTTATGCTAAATTTTTTACCGACTTTTATTAGAAATTTTTCTTTAAATTCATCTTCATTTAGCCCCAAATGCTCAGCTAAAAATCTACTTTCGCCCTCATCTATCCAGATATATCCACTCTCGCCAGTGCAGCATTTGCCGCCACACTCTTCACAAAAACTAGGGTCAAATTCCCACTCAAAACCATCTTGCTTCATTCATAACCCTTACTTTTTGTATCCGCTTTTTTAAAAATTTCATTTGCCTCTTTTGAGTAACTACCATCTTTCATTAATATAATAGGCGGTAAAATTTTACACTTTGAACGAGAGCCTTTTTTGGCTCTGATCAAAACTAAATTCGCACAACTTTGCTCTTTTGAATGAACAAATTTGATGCAAATAGGTTTTATCTTAAATTCATCCAAAAGTGTGAAAATTTCGTTAAGGCAAATAGCATCATAGCAAAATATCAACTCTGCATTTGACTTTAAATTTTGATTTGCACTATATAAAAATTCCCTAAGACCCAAAAACGACGCATAACGGCTAATTGCAGTGTGTTTGTTTTGACTTTGTTTGACGCCCTCGTGATAAAACGGAGGATTTGAAACGATAAGCTCAAATTTATTGCCGTCTTTAAATGTGTTAAAATCAGCCATTATAGTTTTAATCTCAAGAAAATTTTCTGCGGCATTTTTACGCGAAATGTCTAAATTTATCTCTTGCACATCAAGCAAACTAAGCTGCATTCCGCTAAAATCTCGCTTCAACAAAAGACCCAAAATTCCACATCCGCAACCAACATCAAGCACCCTGCCTTTAAACCATGGATTTAAATTCTCACAAATAAACCCATAAAGCATAAGCGTATCGGAGTTATATCTATATCCGTCTTTAAGCTGAGAAAGGATCATCTATAAACCTTTAAAACAAAGCCTCTTGCATTGTTTTTAACTATCATTTCCGAGCTAAAGCTTATGCGAGCAAACTCTCCGAACTCATCTTTTACAAGCTCAGCTGCAGCCTTTGCTCTTTCTTTACCAACACCATAGTTTACATACTCGTTAAGTCGTCCTAGCTCGTCTTTTTTGATATTTTGTGCGACATTTTGCGGTATAACAAAGTTCTTTTGATCAACTATCGGGGTGATTTCATAAATATAATTTGCTGTAAATCTTTGCAAAAATTCACTCACGCGATTTTTGCACATTACGCTTATTTTATCTCTTGCATCCATATCGATACACTCAAGGCTAGAGATAAGCACGAGTTTCGTAGGAATTTCTGGCTTCGTTTGCGCTTCAAGTATCATTTTTAGCTTTGCATTTTCATCCTCTAAAGCATCTTGCTTGTCTAAATTTTGCTCTATATCTTTTTGAAGCTCCGCGATTTGCTCACTTGTGCTATTTGACTGCCTTGCGTGAAGCTGCTTTATCTTATCGGTGAGCTCTTTTATGGTTTCATTACTATCTTGTGCTAACCTTTTAGCCTCTTTAAGCTCGTTTTTTAGGGATTTTATCGTTATACTTGCCGTTGCATTGTATTCGCTTGGAGGTAAATTTTGTTCCGCCTTTTTTTCAAGCATATTTATCTCTTGGCGTAAAATTTCATAATTTTGCCTATCTATCTTTAAACTTCTTTGATGAGCCTCAAGCTCGATTTGTTTATTGTTTAGTTTTAAATTTAGCTCGCTTATATTATTTTCTAAATTTTTTACTTCTGCTTGCTTATCGACAAATTTGGCAGTCATTTCATCAAGCTTTAAATTTGTTTCGCTAATTTTTTTATTTTGATCGATGATAGCTACACTTTGTTCATTTAAATTTTTAGCATTTTTTTGCAAAGTCTCATTTGTTTTTAGATACTGGGCATTTAGCTCGCCAAATTCTTTTTGAGCATTGGATAGCTTTGCTTTTAACTCTTTTATGTCATTATCTGCATATGCGTTTAGTTCTTTAAATTTTGTATTTTCTAGCTTTAGTTTTTCAAGGTCTTTAGCCATACTTAAGACCATTGCATTACTTGTCTTAAGCTCTTCTTCGGTTTTTAAATTTCTATCCTTTAATGTTTCATGTTCTTTTTTTAAAGCCATCAAACTTGCGTTTAATTCCAAGTTTTGACCGTTATAATTTTTAGCTGTATCATCTTTAGCCTGTAAACTTTTTTGCAAAAGCTTAAGCTCATAGCGGCTTGTATCAAGAGCGGTTTTTGTATCTTCTAAGCTCTTTTTTAAGTCTAGCACGGAATTTGCTTTCTTTGAAAGCTCATCCTCCATAACAAGTCTTTGAGTTTCAAACCCTTCAGTTATGATTCTAAGCTCTTTATTGTGTTTAAAACTTAAATTTGAAGCGTCATTTCTTTCTTGTTCAAGCTCGTTTTGTAAAGTTTCAAGCTCATTTTTGCTTAGAATTCTCATTTGTAAGATATTTTCATTAAGCTCATCTATCTTTTGAGCTTGCTCTTTAACCTTGGACAATAACTCGATGTTTTGGCTGCTTAAGGCGCTTATATTTGCCTCTGCTTGATCTTTTTCCTTGGCAAATTTCTCTTGCATTTGAGCTTTATAGTTTTTGTCGCTAATACTTAATTCATTTAAAGCGTTTTCAAGGTCAACTATCTTTTTCTCATAAGCCTTAGAGCTTTCTATCATGTCGGCTTGTGCTTCGTTTAAGCGTTTAGTTATATTTTCTATGTTGATAAAGTGCTGTGCTTCAAGCTCCGTTAGATTATGAGAATTTTTTTGATTTATAAGCTCCTTTTCGTTTTCGAATTCCTCTTTTAGTAAATTTACCTTGCTTATAAATTCGATATTTTTCTCACTCATATCGATATTATCTTGTGCTAAAATCGCATTTTTACTAGCTAGTTCGCGTACTAAAGATTGAAGCTCCTCGACGTTAGTACTTAACTGCGTTTCATCGTTTAAGACGAAATTTTGAGTATAGCTTTTTGGAGTTATATAACCGCCATACTCAAACAAATCATCCTTGCTTATATACTTAGCCTTTTCTTCTTGAGGTAAATTTTCAAAGCTGATGAGATGGATAGGATGTTGGCGTTCACCCTCTTGAAATTCAGTGTTTTTGTCACTAAGTCCTATCCATATAGGAATTGTAAAAAAAGTTAAAAAGATAGCCGATACGAGAAGCTTCAAGCCTATTATCCTCTTTTGGCAATAATATCTTTTACTACGACATGCGCGTGATTTAGTGCGGCAACTATTGAGCCGCCGTTTTTAAGAACTATATCTCCTCCGATATAAAGCGACGGTATATTGCTTTGATATTTCTCATCGACTATTGGATTGCCTTTTTCGTCCATTGCGATTTGACATTTTTGTAAAAAATCAACCGGACTTGAGCCTCCTATGGCATAAACAACGCGGTCATATACACGAATTTTACCGTTTGAGTAGTGCACTCTAACACGTCCACTTTCGTTTTCTAACTCTGTTATATCGTGATTTAAACGGACTTTGATCTTTTTATGTTTTTCAAGCTCCCACAAAGCATCTTTGTTTGTTTCGTTTACACGTGAAAAATCATCTCTTCTATAAGCTATCGTAGTTTTGTTATATAAACAAAGCTCAATCGCGTATTCAACGGCAGAATTTCCACCTCCTACAACCAAAACCTTCTCGCCTTTAGTGCAGTTATCAAGGTTAAAATTTATCACTTGGTTTAGTGAAGGCGGGATTTTATAATCCGGCTTATTTGGCCTGCCCATTTTGCCGATAGATATCATTACGCTTTTTGCCTTAAAGGTTGCATTTGCAGTTGTCACGTTAAGTAGATCACCGTCTTTTTTGATACTTTCAACCTCGGAGTTAAATATAGCCTTAATCTTTTCTTCATCTAAAAGCTTATCAAAAAAGTCAAGTGTGCTCTCTTTTGTTCCATCTTCAAACGCAACAACTCCGTGAATAGTGCTATCTTGCCCCTTATACTCTTTATCTACGCGTTTATTGTCTTTATAAAATTTTCTTATAGTTTGACTATGATTATCACCTTTTTCTAACAATAGAACATTATGAAGTCCGTTTCTTTTAGCCTCAACAACCGTCGCTATACCGCAAGGACCACCGCCGACTACGACTAAATCATAAATATTTTGCATATTTTTCTCCATAAACATTAAATAACCTATGAATTTAACAAAAAAAAAGATTAAAAACTAAGAAAATTTATTAGCTAAAGTATAATTTGGGAAATATGAAAAGAGAAATTTTAGTGCAAAAAATTTGCACTAAAATTATGTTGTTAAGCTTTTTTTAGGAAGTCTGCGATTAAAAATGCAAGCTCAAGCGCTTGATCGGCATTTAAGCGAGGGTCACATTGTGTTTCATAGCGCTCTTCTAGGCTTTGTTCTGTTACGTTTAGTGTTCCGCCGGTACACTCGGTAACATCTTGTCCCGTCATCTCAAGATGTATGCCACCAGGATGAGTTCCTTCTGCCTTGTGTATCTCAAAAAAGCTTCTAACTTCGCTTATGATTTTATCAAATTCGCGTGTTTTATAATTATTCGAGCTTTTTACGGTATTGCCATGCATAGGGTCTATGCTGTAAAGTATATTTAATCCTTCTCTCTTTAGCTCGCGCAAAATTTGAGGTAAATTTTTCTCTATCTTATCAGCCCCCATACGGATGATGACATTTAGTCTGCCAACCTCATTTTCTGGGTTAAGTTTATTTGATAGATCGATGATATCTTGAGCCGTAGCCGTAGGTCCGATCTTAACACCGATGGCATTTTTTATACCACTTAAGAAATGTACGTGAGCGTCATCTACACCCCTGGTTCTTTCACCTATCCAAAGCATGTGTGCAGAACAATCATACCAATCTCCGGTCAAGCTATCCTCTCTAGTCATAGCCTCTTCATAAGGCAACAAAAGCGCCTCATGTGAGGTATAAACAGCTGTTTGAGTTAGCGTAGGAGTATTTTCAGACGTTAGCCCGCAAGCTGCCATAAAGGCAAGAGTTTTGGTTAGCTCATCGGCAAGTTGTGCATATTTTTCGCCGATATCAGGCTTTTTAATAAAGCCCAAATTCCACTTATGCACTTGATGCAAATCAGCCAAACCACCGCGAGAAAACGCTCTAAGTAAGTTCATTGTTGATGCACTTTGATAGTAAGCTTCTATCATGCGTTTTGCATCAGGAATTCTAGCCGCTTCGTTAAATTCAAAGCCATTTATGATATCTCCACGATAGCTAGGAAGCTTTACTCCTGCCACCTCTTCAAAGTCACTACTTCTAGGCTTTGCAAACTGTCCTGCCATACGCCCTACTTTGACGATAGGGCAGCCTCCTGCAAATGTCAAAACAATAGCCATTTGAAGCAAAAGCTTAAACATATCTCTTATGTTATTTGCGCCTAAATTTAAAAAGCTCTCGGCACAATCCCCGCCTTGAAGCAAAAATGCGTTACCATCGCAAACTTTTGCAAGCTCTGTTTTTAATTTTCTAGCCTCACCCGCAAAAACAAGCGGCGGAAGGGTTTTAAGTTTATTTTCAACATCTCTCAACTCATCTAAATTCGGATAAACAGGCTGCTGTAAAGCCCTGTATTTCCTCCAACTGTCACGACTCCAACTCATAAAAAACCTTTATTGATTAAATTTAATCTCACGATTATAGCACTTAAAACTTAAAGTAAATTCTAAATTTTACATTAATCAACTCTTAAACATAAAAGCCCTATAATCTCGCACTTAAACTGAAAACATTAACACTCTCAAGGTAACAAATGGACATTAAAAATCAAAAAACACAGGGCTTCTTCTATGCCGTAAGTTCGTTTATTATTTGGGGATTTTTTCCGATATTTTTTAAGCTTTTTGACGAAAGTGTAAGCGCGTATGAAATTTTAGCTCACCGTATAATTTGGTCTGTATTTTTCATGTCGATCGTTCTTTTGTTTATCAAAAAACTTCAAAATATTAAAATTTTACTTCAAAATAAAAGCACAAGAAAGGCTCTTTTTTTAAGCGGTTTATTGATTAGTGCAAACTGGGGAGTTTACGTATACGCAGTAGCTAATGATAAAATTTTAGAGGCTAGTTTGGGGTATTTTATCAACCCGTTAATGAACATTATATTTGGATTTTTAGTCTTTAAAGAGAAGATAAGTAAGATTTCAGCCATTGCGATATTTATCGTGATATTTGCCATCGGGGTTCAAATTTATGCCATAAAAGCACTTCCTGTTATATCACTGCTTTTGCCGATAACATTTGCGCTTTACGGAGTTGTTAGAAAGCAGATAAGAGTCGCTGCGCTTGAAGGGCTTTTTATAGAAACCTTACTTGTTTTGCCTTTTGCACTTGGATATGTTTTTTATCTATCCTTGATCTCGCAAAACCACTTCACAAACGGCACAAATACAACCATTATGATAATTTCAGGTATCGCTACCGTCGTGCCATTACTGGCATTTAATGCTGCCACTACCCGTATAAATTTAAGCACGATCGGCTATATACAGTATCTTTCTCCCACCCTCTCTATGCTATGCGGTGTGTTTTTATTTCATGAAGAGCTTGGATTTTACAGAGGGATTTCATTTGTTCTTATATGGATCGCACTATTTTTAAGTGGTTTTAGTACTATGATAAACACAAAGTCAAAGTCATGAAAGAAGAACGACTAGGTCTTATTTTTGGCATTAGCGCATTTTGCCTATGGGGCTTTTTGGTTGTATTTTTTAAACAATTTAATGGAGTTAATCCATATGAGATAGTAGCTCACAGAGTGCTCTGGTCAGTTTTAGTGCTACTTTTAGTTTTGGTATATCTAAAACGTATTTCATCTTTGATTAAAATTTTACTAAATTTCAATGTAACATTTTGGCTGTTTATCAGCGGGCTTTTACTTAGCTCAAGCTGGTGTATATTTGTTTATGCCGTAGATGCAGGGCTTGTTTTAGAAGCAGGTTTTGGAAATTTCATAAGCCCCTTGCTTTCTATACTTATTGGCTGCTTTGCTCTTAAAGAAAATATAACAAACGGTGCAAAAGTTGCCGTCTTTTTTGTGGTTTTAGCTATCTTGATCCAAAGCTTAACACTTGGCTCCTTGCCTGTTCTCTCCATTCTTTTAGCAACTATAGTTGCAATTTACGGGCTCATCAAGAAAAAGATAAGGGTTGCAGCACTTGAGGGACTTTTTGTAGAAAATTTACTGATTACGCCAATTGCCATGACTTACTTTTTATATCTTTTGCATAGTTCTCAAAGTCATTTTATGGCTGATTTAAACGGCTTTTTACTGATACTTTGCGGTCCTGTTACAGTTGTGCCCTTGCTGCTTTTTAGTGCAGCAACCACACGTATAAATTTAAGCACCATGGGGTATTTGCAGTATATAAATCCCAGCATTTCCATACTTTTGGCGATATTTTTATACGGCGAAAGTGTAGGAATTTATAAAATCATCTCTTTTTGCCTAATCTGGGTCGCACTTGCTATAATAACGCTTGAAGGATTTTACAAATACAAAAAAGGACACAAATGAATGACGATATAGGTTTTTATCTATTTTTGGCTATAGCGGCGGCTATGTTTTTGTTTTTTCAGATACAAAAACTAACAAGAAAACTCGACAAAGAAGAAGCTTTAAAACCCATTAGCGGTAGTGGCACAGCAAATAACACAAACAAACAAAATTCTAAAAATTATCAAGGTTTTTGTGACGCTATAGATAATGAAATTCGCTTATTAAGGCAAGATGCACTAAATAACGATATCTTAAAAAACGAAGAAAATAGAGATAAATTTTTAGAAGAGCTAAGCAATATCAGTAAAAAACTAACATTTATCCAAACCATGAATGCAAACAAAGATGCGCAACAATGGGAAGCCCAACTGTTTGAAATTCTAAACAGGATAGAGGTTTTGGTAGATGAAAATTTCAAAGAAGCACAAGCAATAAATGATCGAACAAGGCTAAATTTAGAAAAACACTTTGAAAATTTATAAGATAAATTTAACAAGACAAGCTTCTTATTAAATTTTCTTTTTTAGAGCCATTATGCGATCATAAGAGGCTTTTATACGCTCCTTGCTTATCTTTTTTTCATTTACGCCGTCAATTATATGCTGCACAACGATCTCTGCAGTGCGTTGTTTTGAAATTTTAAATTCACTAAAAAGCAAGATATCGCCTCCTGCATTTATAAATTTAACGATCTTATCTTTAAGTGCGCCTTCTCCAACGCCTTTCATAAGCATGTCATCGCTTATAACAACACCCTTAAAACCAAGCTGTTTGCGAAGTAGATCATTTATAACTTTTTTTGAAAAGGTGGCAGACTGAGTTACATCTAAACCATCAACATACAAGTGTCCGACCATAACGATATCGGCTAAATTTTTATTTATAGCGTCTTCATAAGGCAAAAGTGCAGCACTATCTAGCGCAACAACAGTCTTGTCTTTATGAGAGTCTTGCACAGAGCTGCCATGACCGGGAAAATGTTTTAAAGTTGTTAAAACTTTCTCTTTAGCAAATGCCCTTAAAAAAGAATTGGCATAAAAACTTACCTTTGTTGCATTTTGACTATAAGCACGCTCTTTTGCTCCAATTATCGGAGAATTTATATCGTGTAGATCAAGAACGGGAGCAAAATTTAGATTAATACCAAGTTCTTTTAAATTTCTAGCCATCTTGACATACATCTCATAAGTCTGGCTGATATTAAGAGTTTGAGCCACTTCAAACGCACTCGGGTAGGTAAAACCAAGTGACTTTAAACGACTGATGTTGCCACCCTCTTCGTCAATAGCTATGAAAATTTTACCATTTTTTTCTTTTATGGCTTTTGTTAAAGCTTTTAAATTTTCTTTATCACTAACATTTCTAGCTAAAAGCATAACTCCGCCAAAGCGTCCGTAACCGGCATCGCTTAACATAGCTTTAACATTAGTATCTTTTAAATTTGAACCGTGAAAGCCGACCATAACCATTTGCGATGCCATAGCTCTAAGACTAACTTCACTTGCACACAAATGCACGCTAAAAAACGCAAATAACAAATATAAAAATTTCATACTTTATCTCAAATTTATCGTTTTTCTAAAAGAGATCGAACACTTTCGTAAACGTCTTTTCCATCAAGCATTTTAACGACTTCGCATGCGATAGGAGTGTAGATGTCATTTTCTTTAGCTATCTTTAAAATAGCCCTAGCCGTTTCTACGCCCTCAGCAACCTCTCCAAGCTCGTTTAAAATTTTCTCCAAGCTCTCATTTTTAGCCAGTCCGATACCTACACGGTAGTTTCTTGATAAAACGCTTGATGCTGTCAAGAAAAGATCTCCCGCTCCGCTAAGACCCAAGAATGTCTCGTCTTTTGCACCAAAAAATTTGCCAAATCTAGCCATCTCGACAAGACCTCTTGAGATAAGACTAGCGCGAGCATTATTGCCAAGTCCAAGTCCGTCACAAATTCCTCCTGCGATAGCGATCACGTTTTTATAAGCGCCACAAATTTCAGCACCTATAACATCATCTGAGGCATAAGCCTTTATGTAGCTAGGAAAAAATCCTGCAAATTCAAGAGCCAGGTTTTGATTAACCGAGCTTATCACAAGAGCGCATGGAAGCTTCTTTTCAACCTCTTTTGCAAAAGTAGGTCCGGATAGAAAAGCTAAATTTTCCTTTGGAACATATCGTTGATAAATTTCATTTAAAAAGCTTGAACTTTTGGTCTCGATGCCCTTACTGGCAACTAAAATTTTTTGACCATTGTATTTAAAATTTTGCTCAAGCCACTGCGCAATAGCTTGAGTTGGTATAGTAAAAACAAGATATTTGCATTCAAGCGCCTCTTTTAAGCTTACAAAAATTTTAATATCACGAGGCGTTCTAGAGCTTATGACACATTCATTTTTCTCACTAAGAGCGTGAAAAAGCGCACTTCCCCATTTACCGGCTCCAATAACTGCTATCTTCATAATCTCTCTTTTAATAAAATTTCAAACACCAAGCATAAACAAAAGGCGTATTTTAAAATAAGTAAAAATTTGACCCAAGACCAAAATAACTATTTATCATTAGCTCTCGTGATCAAATTTTTTAGAACAAGGGCGATACTATACCATTAAGCTAATTTTGACTTTAAAAGCTCGTTTACTTTGCCAGGGTTAAACGCACCCTTGCCCTCTTTCATGACCTGTCCGACAAAAAAGCCAAACATCTTTTCTTTTCCTGCTTTGTATTCGGCAACTTTATCGCCGTTAGCGCCTAAAATTCTGTCTATTATCTCAAGTATCGCACCGTCATCGCTAACTTGTTTTAAGCCTAGTTTTTCGATTACCTCATCTACTTTTTCGCTTGGGTTTTCCATTAGATAGTCAAGTACTTCTTTTCCCGCTTTGCCGCTTATAGTGCCGTCTTCTATGCGAGTTAAAAATTCTATCATTTTTGCACTATTTATGGGGCTGGTCTCGATAGTCACACCGTTTTTTAGACGTCCACTAAGCTCAACCAGTAACCAAGTTACACAAAGTTTTGGCGAAATTTTAGCTCCAACAAGCTCTTCAAAATACCTAGCCATCTCGATTGTGCTAACTAAATTTAGTGCATCATCTTCTTTTATGCCAAATTCACTTTGGTATCTTGCGACTTTCTCATCTGCTAGTTCAGGAATTTTAATAGCTTCATTATACATCTCATCGCTAACTTCTACAGGAAGCAAATCAGGGTCTGGGAAATAACGATACTCTGCGCTATCTTCTTTGCCTCGCATTGAGCGTGTAACTAAATTATTTGTATCAAAAAGACGTGTTTCTTGGTAAACCTCCTCGTCATATTTGCCATCTTCCCAAGCTATACTTTGGCGCTCTACTTCGTAATCAATCGCTTTTTGTATAAATTTAAAAGAGTTTAGGTTTTTGATCTCAACGCGCGTATAAAGTTTTGTATCGCCTTTTGGACGGATACTAACGTTTGCGTCACAACGAAACGAACCCTCTTGCATATTCGCATCGCTTATATTTAAAAATCTCAAAATAGAATGAAGCTTTTTAAGATATGCCACAGCCTCGTCCGAGCTTCTAAGATCAGGCTCGCTTACTATCTCAAGAAGAGGTGTTCCAGCACGATTTAGATCGACTAAACTTCTGCCGTCCTCATGAATGTTTTTACCTGCGTCTTCTTCAAGGTGCGCTCTTGTTATACCGATACGTTTTTTTTCACCATTAACATCTATAAACAGTTTTCCGCCTTCAACTATAGGAATTTCAAACTGCGAAATTTGATAAGCTTTTGGAAGATCTGGATAGAAATAGTTTTTTCTATTAAAGACAGATTTTTTATTTATGGTTGCATTGACCGCCGTGCCAAAACTTATAGCCTTTTTTACGGCTTCTTTATTTAAAACAGGTAATGCTCCTGGCAGAGCTAGACAAGTTGGGCAAACGTGAGTATTAGCCTCATCTCCAAAACTTGTTGAACAAGAGCAGAAAATTTTTGTTTTTGTATTTAATTGAGTATGAACTTCAAGTCCGATAACGACTTCAAACATAATAAACCTTTATTAGCGTAATTTATGCAAAAAAAATTAGAGTGTATTGTATCAGTTATTTCTTTTAAAATATCTAAAAATCGAGTTTTTAAGGTAAAAAATTTAAGTAAAAAAGAAGAAAAGCCACAAAAAGTGGCTTAAAATTTTAATGCTCTTCTATAGCTACAGCGCCAGCTAAATAAACATAAGTTAGCATCATAAAGATAAAGGTTTGAAGCACAGCCATAAGCGTAAGTAACGCATAAGCCGGAAGCGGAGCAAACCAAGGAGCAAGAGTTAGCATAACCAATAAGAAAAGATCATCGCCTTTTATGTTACCGAAAAGACGGAAAGAAAGCGAAACAATACGTGATAAGTGTGAAATAATCTCAACCACAAACATAAGCGGAGCAAGCACCTTACTTGGTCCCATAAAATGTGCGAAGTATTTAAAGAAACCATTCTTTTTTATACCTTGATAGTTGTAATAAACAAAAACAACAAGAGCAAGAGTTAGAGTTAAATTTAGACTTGATGTCGGAGACTCAAAACCAGGAATTATACCGATAGCATTTGAGAAAAATACGATAAAACCGATAGTTGCAACAAGCGGAAGATATTTGCGAGCAAGTTCTTCACTACCTAGAGTATCTTTACCCATTGACACAACGCCCTCAAGATAAGCCTCTACTATATTTTGAAGACCGCGTGGAACTAATTGCATTTTAGCTGTTGCAAGTTTAGCCACTAAAACTACAATGATAGCAACCAAACAAAAGTGAAAAGCATACACAAATGCATGGCTATGATAAATCAAATCCGAAAAAAGAAAAATATCTTTCATTCATCAACCTTATTGAAAATTTTTGTCGTGATTTTATCAAAAATATTGTTAAAAGTTTTTTAAGCTTTTAAATTTTTAGGCTATTTTTGGTCTTTTAGCTAAAATTTAATCGCATCAACCCATAAAATAACTATAAATGAGCTTTAAAATTGTAGCACCGACGACTATCAAAAACATCGTTCGTATAAATTTTACCTCTTTTTTTATAACCATATTTGACCCAATGTATGCACCTAAAATTTGTCCAATACCCATCAATACGCCAACTATCCAAAGCACATGTCCGCCGATGATAAATACACCTAAAGATACGATATTACTAACAAAATTTAAAACTTTTGTATGTGCAACGGCTCGTTTCATGTTTGCGCCTATTAAGACTACTATGGCAAATGTCCAAAACGACCCTGCTCCTGGTCCGAAAAATCCATCGTAAAAACCAAGTGCAAGACCAAAGGATATATAAAACGCGCGGATATTCATCCTTGCTTTTCTGTCCTCTTCGCCGACTTTTGGAGCAAAAAGAGTGTATATAAATATCGCGATCAGTAAAAACGGTATGATTACTTGCAAAAATTTAGCATCAAGCACCAAAATAAGAGCCGTGCCGATACATGCCCCTATAAAAGCAAAAACAATACCGATCCAAATTTCTTTATAATCAACCATGCCTTTTAAGCTAAAATTTAATGCGGCAGTAAAACTTCCGAAACTTCCTTGGAGTTTGTTTGTTGCAAGGGCGACATGAGGAGGAACACCCATCGCCATGATGGCCGGTAAGGTTATAAGACCTCCGCCACCTGCGATAGCATCAACAAAACCACCCAAAAATGCAGCGGCAAAAAATACACAATAAGCTATAAGATCAAACTCCATACTAACCTCATTTATGAAATAAAGAGTTTATTTTACAGTTTTTAATATAAAAATTTAATTGCAAAAGAAAAATTTAAGAAAAGAAAGAGAGTGAGTTCCGTTTAGGAACTCAAAAAAGCGCGTTATTTTATAACACCGCAGATCATTCTAGCACCACCACCGCCAAGAGGCTTTGGATGATCATGGTGGTTATCTCCGCCTACATGTATCATCAAGGAGTGACCTTTTAGCTCGCTTATGCTTTTAATTTTTGGTGCTAGCACAGGATATAGAGCGTTACCTTCAACATCAACTATCAAAACAGGTAGATCGCCTTTATGTCCTTTGTCATCCCATGCAAATGAGTGTTTCTTAGTGCCTTCCGGATCCCAATGTCCTCCGGCTTTCATGCCAAGACCTTTTTCGGTTGCACCGCAATCTGGATTTTCATGCACGTGAAAGCCATGAATTCCGCTTGCGATACCCTTTAAATTTGGGAAAAACGCTACGCCGTGACTAGTATCAATAGCAACAACTTCGCCTACGGCAACATTACCTTTTTCGCCAAGTTGCTCCATGTTGATAACAATGTGATCTTGAGATTTTGGGTCAAACACAACCTCGTTTGCAAACAAAGCCGTACAAGCCAAAGCGCCTGCTAAAAGTATCTTTTTCATCTACTCTCCTTTTTAATAAAGTAAGAAAATAGTAACTTAAATTTGTAAATAAAAATTATTAAAAAGATAAAATTATCGTATATTTGAAAAAATTTCGTTAAGCTCAGACTTTTGTCCTATACGATAAAGCGAAAAATCATACTTTATGGGGTCATTTTCATCAAAATCTATGAGTTTTTGCGTGATTTGCAAAACTGTTTGAAAGTCATAGCTCTTTCTTGTGCAAAGACCAAGCGCAAGAGAAATTCGATGCGTGTGCACATCAAGTGGCAGCAAAAGATCTTTTTTGTTTAAATTTTTAAATAGTCCTAGATCGATATCGCTATCTCTAACCATCCAGCGAAGATACATGTTATATCTTTTATAAGGAGAGCTTGGGGATTTATCAAACGGTTTTGAAAAGAAGAACTCATAACCTTGCGAACGATAAGAGTTTAGCGAGTAAATAAATTTAATAAATTCGTTTATAGCGTCTATCATTGCGTGATTTTTATCAAATCCTCGCCTAAAAATCTCCTCTATATCACCTTGCCTTTTAAGTCTTGAAAGAGTTATAAAAATTTGTTTTACATCTTCTGTGGTTTGAAAGCGGTATTTGTGATTTGTCAAATTTTTCTTTATATACTCTTCATTTTCATCAAGTAAACTAAAATCAAGAGAATTTAGAAATTTCACTATAAGCTTAGCGTTACCATAAGCAAAAAGAGCGCAGATAAGTGCGATATGAGGCTCTTTAAATTTTGTTGCTACTTGAAGTGGATCAGCGTAAGAGAAAAGCTCATCATCGCTGTTTTTACTAGCAACATGAGCATTAAGAACTTCTTTAATAGTCATTGTTTAAGCGACAACAAAGTATCAAGCATCTGATCTACAGTCGTAATAATCTTAGCTGCGGCACCGTAACTTGCTTGAAAGCGGATCAAATTTGTAAGCTCTTCGTTCGTATCAACTCCGCTTATAGACTGAAATTCACTCTCAGCCGTCTTTATAAGACTTGTGTTTGTTTCGTTTAGCAAGTTATTGCTTTCGGTGTCACTTGCGATATCCGTAGTCACATATCGGTAAAAACCCTCTATCGTCTCTTCTCTATCCATTGCAATACCGTTAGAGTAGAATGTAAGCTTGCTGTATTGGAGTTGAACCATGCCGTTAGCTACGGAGTTATTGCCCGTAACAGGTTTTGAGTAAGCTCTTATCTTGGTATGGTCTGTTTTAAATTCATCATTTATATCGATATTTTTCGCATTATCGCCTGTAAAAAATTTATTTACTCCAATCACTCCTGGGAAATTTGTCCCGTTATCGACAAAGGCGATACTATACGTGCCTTGTGCAAATTTTGGCGTAACCGCAAATAAACCTTTGTTTGAGTTTTTATCATACGCATAAGATGCAGAAAAGTAGTCATTAACATCGTTTGTCATGTTGTTGTCGTTATTATCGTCGGAATTTGAGTTAAAGTCGCTAACTATAGAGTTACCGTAAGTGGTGTCGTTCATAGTTGTCGTTCCGTCGATCTTTATCGTCTTTCTAGCTATCTCTTCGCCTTGATTATTATAAACAATAACATCAAAACTGCCCTGTCTTATGCCTTCATTATAATTCATAAGCGTCTTAGAATCTTCCAAAAAGCTAAATTCATCTGTTGCGGCAACTTCAACTGCCGACTGTGCATAAATATTATTTGTATTATCTATCAAAGTTTTAGCAAACGTATCAAGGTTATCGATGTATTTTTGAACCGTGCCGTCGGTAAATTTCATCCTTGAAGTATCGTAATTTCTTCCTCGAAGATCAAGAGCAGCGCCGACTTTACCGTTTTGTATATAGTTTTCCATCGGAATTCTTTTACCGTCTTCTCGCTCATAATAAATTTGTGAAAATCCGCCGTTTGCCGTCTCATCGATAGAGAGTGGGTGGAAATTTACACCGTCTATGATACTAACACCACCTATATTTAACGAGTAGTATCTGCCCTGATCGGTTATGCCGGTATTGATTTGTGAATTGCTAGAAAGATCGCTTTTGTAAGTTGAAACATTTACAAGTCTTGAGATGGCAAGCTCAAGCTCGTCGCGTTTATCTCTAAGATCGTTGGCGTTTATTTTTATGCCGGCATCTCTGCCACTTTCTACGCGCAAAATTTCTTTATTTATATTTGATATTTGCTTGGCAAGATCGTTTATCTCTTCGATATTTATCTTTATCATATCGTCGATCTCATATTGGATCTTATCTAGCGTCTTTGCCGCTTGATTTAAATTTGAAGATAAAACACTTGATAAATTTAGTAAATTTACCTTTTGTGAGCCTTCGTCTGGATTTGACGCAAAATCATTCCATGCACCAAAGTAGTTTTGTATATCTCTTACTATGCCTCTATCATCAAGGTCTGGAAAATTTTGTGCTATCTCTTGAAGAATTCTTTGTTTGTAGCCTGTGCTTTCTGAATTTGAAGAGGCGAGTTTTAGCCTTGAATAGGTAAATTCATCATGTATACGAGTTATGGTATCTACTTGTGTTCCCATGCCAACACCACCGGGAACAGTGTTCATAGCTGGTGCAGCCGACTGCACGACACGCTGTCTTGTGTAGTAGTTACTATCTGCGTTTGATATGTTATTTCCGGTTGTGCTTATCTGAAGCTGGGCAGCGTTTAGTCCTGAAATTCCTGTATTTAAAGACATAAATATATTTGCCATGACTAAACCCTTGTCTTATATAAATTATTTGAATTATTCGTAGAGCCGTATTCGTTTGAATTTTGACCAAAAATTTGTTTATTTAAAGAGTCGAAAAATTCTTTTACAACAACAACGTGTCTTGCGTATTCTTTATTTTTAACATGTAGCTCTTCAAGTTTTGAACGCATAAGGACGAGCTTAGACTTAACTTCATCGTCAAGTACGTTAGCAAGCGCGGTCGTGTTATTTTCTTTTGAAACTTTAACCAGCTCTTTATCTAAAGCCTTTTTTGTTGTTTCAAATTCACGAACCAAAGATAGCTTTTTCTTCACGCTCTCATCAACAGTTGAGTGCTTTGCCTCTTTTATATTTTCTATGTCTTGCACTGTTGCCTTTATAAGCTCTTCAAGACTTGCTATCGCCTCGTCCAAATACCTCTTTAACATCTACTTCCTTTAACTTAAGCTATCGCGTCAGCTACAGCCTTTGCCGTTTTAGAAATATCTATCTCATAACTTCCGTCGGCGATAGCAGCTGCGATCTGAGCAACTTTGCTATTTTTATCTACGTTAGTAGTAGATAGCTCCTGCTCTTTTCTAGCTTCAGGCGTTTTAATGCCTGAATTTGCACCAAAGCCGATGTTTGTGCCTAATGAACTTATCATTTTGTATCCTTTTTTAGGTTTCTTACACATTACATCGGCATAAATTTAAATTTCTTAAGAGTCTCTCTTTAAAAAATTAAATAAAAGCTCACTAAACCCAAGCCCACCGCTTAAAGCACGGCTCATTGTGTCATTATACATCGACTTATATATATCAGATCCAGCCTCTTTTGGAAACAAAGATTTCTCGTCTTCTTGCTCTTTTAATGCTATATCAAGAACAGCCTTTATCATAAAAGCCTCAAAAGCATCAGTTTGTTCTTTTAAGAGTTCATCATTTTTTCTATCTAAAATTTTTTGATCAACATTTATATTGTTGTATGAATTTAATGCCAAGGTATTATCAATTTGCATTATAAAACCTCCAAATCAACATGTATCGCGCCAACTCTTTTTAAATTTTCAAGTATCGCTATGATATCGCTAGGACTAGCGCCAAGTCTGTTTAATGCACGAGTTACATTAGCAACAGTTGTCTTTTCACCTGAAATTTTAAGCAGTCCTGCATTTGGTGAGATAGCTGTATCACTTTGTAAATTTACATCGGCCTCTTCGATATTTTCATAAGAATTTGGCTCAATCTTGATCGTGATATCTCCATGTGTAACAACAACTGGGTCTACAACGGCATTTATACCACTCACCACGGTTCCTGTTCGCTCGTCTACAACTATCTTCTCATCAGCCTTGTAGTCGATCTCAAGATCAAGAACACTACTTACTATCTCTATTATATTTGCATCTTGCGGTCTTCTAAGCAAGATCGTTCTAGGATCAAGCGCTATAGCTATATCATCTCCGATGTTTGCATTTATAGCGTTTTGTATATCAAGAGCGGTTTTAAAGTTTGTATTTTTTAGGCTTAAATTTATATTGTTTTGATTGTAAAAGTCATATGTTACCTCACGTTCCACAAGCGCACCGCCAAAAATACTTCCTGCAGTTAGGTGATTTGAGCTAGCTCCTGCTCTACCGGAGCTTTTGCCTCCAAGTGTCAGTGAGCCTTGCGCAAGTGCATATATATCACCGTCTACTCCTTTTAATGGAGTCATAAGAAGCGTTCCGCCCTGCAAGCTTTTTGCATCTCCGATAGAAGAAATAGTAACATCAAGCTTATCTCCGTGTCTTGCAAAAGCAGGAAGCTTTGCGGTAACGATAACGGCAGCGGTATTTTTTGATTTTATATCATCTGGGTTTATTTTTACATTGACTGTTTGAAGCATGTTTGAAAGCGACTGGATCGTAAATTCAGAGGTACTTCCATCGCCTGTTCCGCTTAGTCCTACAACCAAGCCATAACCTATAAGCTGGTTATCTCTAACGCCCACAACACTTGCTATATCTTTAACTTGCGCCGCAAAAGCCAAAGTGCTACAAGACATACAAACAGCAAAAGTAAGTAATTTTTTCATTGCATTTCCTGCTTAAATTTTAGGATTTAAGCTAAGAAAAGCAAAAATTGTTCCACATTTAAGATAAATTATCCAAAATACGAAAGAGTTGTCGCTCCGAATTTTTTGGTTTTTAAAAGAGCAAAGTCACCGATATTTTCAGGAAATTTAAACGAACTAATATGCTCAAAAACTATCATGAAAATTTTATCTTTTTGAACTCTATTTATAAGAGTTAAGAGCTTATCGTAGATATCATCAAAACCGTCTCTAATATCAAAAGGCGGATCAAGATACAAAAGCACTGGACTTTTTTGCGAGGCAATGATATCCGGTAAAACCAAAAAGCTATCAGCATTTACTGCTTTTAAATTTATCTCATCGATACTTTGCATATTTTTTCTAGTAAGGGTAAAAGCCGCTTTATCTTTTTCTATAGCTACTGCCGATAAAGCGCCGTTGCTAAGAGCTTCACACGCCATAACTGCACTTCCACCAAAACCCTCGATAAAAACCTTACCTCGCAAGTCATTTCTAAGAGTATCAAAAAATGAACCTTTGACGATACTTTTCGTGCTTCTTGTTGTTTTTAAACTAGGAAGCTCAAGTTTTTTACCTTTAAATTTACCGCTTGAAATGGTTGTAAAAATTTTACTCAACTTCTTGACCTTATAAGCGAGATGACGTCTTTTTTAAACTCTTCTATCAAAGCCAAAACCTCTTTTTCCAAACTGTCTTTCTCCAAATTTTCTTGCACACTTGGTTTTATCTGGATCGCAGAGTAAAATTCCTCTAATAAATTTAATAGATTTTGCTTTGTAAAAGGCAAATTTATATGTGAGCCTATCAAAAAAAGAGGCTTTTGAGTTGCAATCTTTCTATCAGAAACAACAAAATCGCAATCTTTATGCTCGGCTATAAAATCCTTACAAAACATAAGAAGCGTCTTTTGAAGTAAAATGCATTCGCATTCAAATGAAATTTTCATATCCGTCCTTTTTGTGATTTTAACTAAATTTTTCAAAAAAACAGATAAACACTATAAAGGTTTTTTGTTTTTTCCCGATATAAATTGTAATCATGGATATTTCAAGGAGAGGATATGGAAATTTTTAAGGTAGCGGCAAACCAAGTCATGGACTCTACCGCTTCGATCTCGCAATCCAAACAAGAAACAAGGCAGGTAGAAGATACGCAAATTCAAGAGAATTTAGTAAACAAAGAGCCAAGTAAAAAGCTAAGTGAGGTTATCGAGGAAGAGATAGATAAGCTTAGCGAAGAAGATCTTGTAAAAAAGACAAAAGAGAGCACGGAGAAGTTAAATTTCCAAATGGAACAGCTTGACGCCAAAGTCAGGTTTGAATACAATGATAAACTAAACATGATGGTAGTTCAGGTAAAAGACGCTAAAACAGGCGAAGATATAGCGCAAATACCAAGCAAACAAGCCATTAAAATAAGTGAATATTTTAAAGAAAGCATTGGTATGCTTTTTGACAAGGAGAGTTAAAAAATGGCAGTAGGAAGCGTAACAAATTTAGGTTTTGGAACAACAGACGGCATACTTAATAGCGAACTTATAGATAAGCTAAAAGCCGCCGACGAAGCCGCACAGATAGACCCGCTAACAAAACAAATAGAAGCAAACCAAACAAGAAAAAGCGACCTTTCGGCTATTAGAACGTTAGTTAGCAACGTAAACGTTAGTGCAAAAGCTCTAACAAACGAAACACTTTATCTGCAACGCTCTGTTAGTTCAAGCGGAACAAGTGCTAGCATAACTGCAAGTGCGGGCGTAAGCATACAAAATTTCACCCTTGACGTGCAACAAGTAGCACAAAAAGATACTTATCAAAGTAACAGAATTTACAGTGCTACAAGTTTAGCCGGAGCAACTGCAAACGGCTCTTTTGATATAGAAATCGGCAATGACAAATTTTCAATATCAGTAAAAGAGTCAAGCACATATCAAGATATTATAGACAAGATAAATGAAGTAAGTGGCGGCAAGCTAGAAGCTCGTATTATAAACGTCGGTGGCTCTACAAATCCATATCAAATTTTACTACAATCCGCAGACACAGGAGCATCTCAGGAGATTAAAATTTCAAACGACACTTCAGGTGTTTTAAAAGCTCTTGGATGGGATAATGAAGAATATGCCGTAACAAACGAAGACGGAAGTGCTGTTTTAAATGATGACGGCACGCCAAAAATGACTTCAGATTTAGAGAAAAACAGACTTTTAAAGGCGCAAGACGCTATCTTTACCTATAATGGCGTGAGCGTCACTAGAAATACAAACAGCTTTGACGACCTTCGCCCTGGTGTAACGATAACGCTTAATGATACAGGCAGATCTACTTTTAATATCTCGCAAGATACCACGCAAATCGTAGAGGCATTGACAGAATTTTTAAACGACTACAACCTAATGGCGGAAAACCTAGCTATAGCGACAAGCTATGATGAAGATACCGATTCTACAGGCTCTTTCCAAGGCACAAGTGAAGTAACCGGCATAAGATCAAGTATAAGTCGTCTTTTAATGTCTCAAGATAAAAATGGTCTAGATATAAATCAGCTCGGCGTTAGCATGAACGAAGACGGACAGCTTGAATTTAACCAAACAAGCTTGCTTTCAGCACTAAATTCAAATCCAAACGCAGTCAAAGAATTCTTTATGGGAAGCACTACTCAGCAAACCATAACATATACCGGAAATTCAAGCATCAGTGCAGGTAAGCTTGAAGTCAAGGTAGGAGATATCAACATAAATGGCACAGCCATATCATTTAGTACTGACGAAAATGCAACCGCAAAACAAAATGCAATCGCTCTAATGGAAGCCATAAATAACGCCGGCATAAGTGGTCTTACAGCCAGTCTTGATCCAAGCGAAGAAAGGATCGTTCTAAAAAGAAATGACGGCTCTGAAATAAGCATAGGCGGAGATAGCGATGTCTTAGCTAAACTTGGCATGAGCGCAACGACAATAAATCCTAGCAGCATAACAACAAGCGGTTTGTTTACAAATTTAACAGATAGGATCCAAACTTTTATCGGAACTAACGGCTCATTAACCACGCTTGCAACAAGACTTCAAAACGAAGGCAAGTCGCTAACTGATGAAAAAACAAGAACACAAGAGAGTTTGGACTCAAAATACTCTATAATGGAAGAGAGATTTTTACAGTATAACAAGATCCTAGCAGAACTTGAAAATCAACTCTCTACGATCAAAAACATGATCGAAGCAGAACTTAATAAAAACAAGTAAGAGAAGAACATGAATAACTCAGCAGCATATAACGCATACGCACAGTCAAGCTTTGGAGGCATAGAGTCTCCGACTAAGCTTATAGAGATGCTTTATGACGGAATTTTAAAATTTATATTTCGCACCAAAAAAGCCATAGAAGTCGGCGACGTAGAAAAAAAGGTATATTATATAAATAGAGCTAATGCAATATTTGTTGAATTGTTAAATTCGCTTGACTACTCACAAGGAGAGGTTGCACACTACCTTAGCGGACTATACGCGAGACAGATACAACTTCTAGCCATAGCAAATATCAATAACGATATAAATGCACTAAACGAAGTAACAAATGTCGTAAAACAGCTATCTGAAGCTTGGCGAGAGGTAACAGCGTAATGAACGAGTGGATAAACCAGTATAAATCAGCTCTAGTAAACCAAGACGCATCAAAATTAGAGAAGTTATCTCAAAAATTTAATGAGCAAAATTTTAAAAATTTAAGTGAACTACAAGAGGTTGAAGCACTTATCTTACAAGCAAAAGAAATTTTTAACAAAAAAGCCGTTCATATCAAAAATGAGATCTCAAAACTAAAAAATGCACAAAAATACATAAGCGATAGATAGAGGCACGGTGATAAGCCGAGTTCTGTCTTGAGCGATCATTTATCTCATCTTGCATTTACATACAAGCTCTAGCGAAGGGTTTTATCATAAGACCAAAACCACCCCTTCTTGCTGCGAGTTGGGTTTATATGGCTACGCAAGTTGCCAAGCGTACCGGTGGGCTCTTACTCCGCCGTTTCACCTTTACCGCTTTCGCGGAAGTCTGCTCTCTGTTACACTTTCCCTTAGGTTACCCTAGCCATCCGTTAGATGGAACTCTGTCTTATTGCAGCTCGGACTTTCCTCTTTTACAAGCGATCGCTTACCGTGCCAAGCGAAATTATAACCAAAAGGCTTTAAAAAATTATTATTTGGTTTTGTCATTTGCAAATTTATGCTAAAAGTTAAGCGCAAACTGTTTTGACTGACAGTTAAATTTTATAACATAAATATAAATTTTATCTTGACGCAAAATACGATCGATAAATTTATACTCTAAAACCAGCGCTCTACTTATGTTGTGAGGGGGTAAAGAAAATGAGAGTGAAAAATTTGAGTGATGATTTTATGAAAGTGCCTAAAATAGGTAATTTAAAGAGCTTCACTCTCAGTTGTAATGCAAGAAATTTCTCAAACAAAAAATCCCTATAATCCCAAATCGTCCGTTTTGTCCCGAAAGTGATGGAAAAATACTACTTCTTTAAACGCTTATAAAGCCCAAATAAACGACATTTAAAAGCCATTTAAAGGCTGGAAAAATCAAGGAAAATTTTAACGATATGGTAAAGCTTTGATATTTGACTATAAAAATTTGGCTTAAAATTTTAGATGATTAAGGGACAAATTTATTAAAAAAATGTCCCTTAATAAAGCTTAATGTCCCTTAATGCTTTAAAATACCGATATTATCGTATTATATTTAAGGGACACCGTGTTTTATTTATGTATTTTATTGTTTTAACTTAAAATTTTACTTTTTTGATTAAGGGACATTTTTATCTTATTTTTATCTATTTTTCTTTTTTGATACATAACCCTATTGTATAAAGTATCTAT
Source organism: Campylobacter sp. 7477a (assembly GCF_014892335.1). Taxonomy (NCBI): domain Bacteria; kingdom Pseudomonadati; phylum Campylobacterota; class Epsilonproteobacteria; order Campylobacterales; family Campylobacteraceae; genus Campylobacter; species Campylobacter sp. 7477a. The sequence goes on along the minus strand of NZ_JADBJH010000013.1, from coordinate 1,449 downwards.
GTCATTAATTGATAACTTCTCAAGCAAAATAACCTTTTTATTTAATTTTTCACTTGCAAAACTAAATAAGTCAATTTCAGTATCTAACATACGCCAAATTTTAACAATTGCATCTATTGTATATTCCTTAAAGCGCTTTGAATCCAATATTCTCAAATTTTTTCTAAATTTAGCTTTTTCTATATATAAATATTTTTTAACGTCGTTATATTGTGTTTGTTGTAATAAAGAATATTTAGGAACTTTGAATTTTCTTTTTATATTTCCATATATTAATTGGTAGTAGTTTTCTCTTCCTAAACCATCCATCATCTTTGCAATATCTTCAACAAATTCTTGTATTTTTTGTTGCTGCTCTGGAGAAATATGAATACTACTATCATATTGATGGTCTTCTACAATTTTTTGCACCTTTGGCTTCTCGCTTAAAGTATAGTGATTTATATGTATATTTTCGCCTATGATTTGATTATTATTGCTACCTTGTATGATAAAATTATTTGCTGGATTTTTTAGAATTTTTTCTAATGATGATTTTACTTTGGCATTATTCATTATGAAAGCTCCTTGATTTTTAGTAGCTTTTCTTTTAAGTCAGAAATTAGCTTTGTGTTCCCATACTTTCTAAGAAGCTCAATAACCTCTACAAGTTCCTTGCTGTCACTTGTGCTTCCTATGGAAATATTGCTACCTGAAATTTGTGTGTTATGATCTCCAGAAATACTTTGGTATCCAAATAGATAATTTAATGATTCACCACTAATTTCAGAAATTTTCTTTAATACTTGGCTTGGTATTTTGCGTGAGCCGTTTTCATACCGTATATATGTCTGTTTGTGTATATCAAGCTTTTCTGCCATCTTGTCTTGTGTATATCCAAGGTTGGCTCTTATTTCTTTCAAAATATTATCCATTTAGCTTCCTTACTCTTGACTTTTATTATCCATTTGGATAAAATAACTTCAAAATTTGTTTAAATTGTATCCAAAAAATGGCTTTTGGACAAATTTATTACGCAATAAAAGGAGTGCTGATGTCAATAAAAGAATACTTTGATAACAATAGCATTAATATTTCGGCTTTTGCGCGCAAATATGATATTGATAAAAATACTCTATGGAAAATTATTAATGGAAATTTGACAGGCAAAAGAAACACCAATGGAAATACTAGAAAAATATTTGAATTGTTTTTGGAGTTAAAAATTATCCAAAAGCTACCAAACGGATTACAAGAAGATAAGGCTAGCTAATGCTGTATGTTGAAAGTGCTGTAGCTACTGAAATTTTTAGTACTAGTCTTGAAGCCCTTAAAAAATCGGCACAACGCAATTCCTCTAAATACCCATTTATCCGTATAAACGACGCAGGCACCAGAAGTCGCGGCGGAGTAAAGTTGCTATTTGAGGTTGATATTGCCGACATTAGCTCTTGCGTAAGAGCTAAAAAG
>NZ_JADBJH010000012.1:0-65470 GCF_014892335.1 Campylobacter sp. 7477a | reverse complement strand
ATTATACTTGAGTTGTCAGTATTGTCGCTTGCGTCTGACATCGTACCGATCGATCCAATAGGGTTGTTTAAGCTAAGTCCGCTTAAGACCTCATCTAAACTTCTATCACTATCAGCGTAGATATTGCTTTCATGACCGCCCTCGATAAAATACGACTCGTTAAGCTGAGCTGTGCCACTGTTGTTGCCGCCTACAACACCTGCGGCGGTTTCCTCTAAGTCATCTAGACTTTCGCCTGCCAAGATCGCCTTTTGCAAGTCCGAAAGCTCGGCTATCGCATCGGCGCCAAAACTCTCACTGCTTGCAGTGCTTTGATCTATAGCCACCGTATCATTTTCTAATATCTCTATATTTTCGCCATTATCCATGGATAAAACAGCTCTAGAGTCGCCACCTTGCGTCTTTACCGTCTCACCTAAAAAGATCGCATCGCCAACATTTAGTGCTCTTTCTTTGCCATTTTCATCAACTGCTACGACGCTACCGATAATCTGCTTTACTACTCCAACTTGCGCTGCCATGGTATTTTCCTTAGTGTTTTACTTTTATTTTGACTAGATTATAACAAAACAAGTAGCTTGCGTCTATTGTACCTAGGTACAATACAAATAACATGATCACGAAGAGCGCTCTGCTTAATGCACCTCTCTAATCCTTAAAAACACAGGAAATCTCGGCAGCCCGTTTTTGGTTAAATTTTGATATTTATAAGTTATTATCGTGCCTATTGCAGGTGGATTTTTACGCATTTTATCACTAAAGCCCGAGCCTATCTTAAAAGTCGCAGCATCTTTTAAATTTCTACAAGTAAGGCTTCCCATAAATCCTTGAAATTTACCCCTACCCGCATTTATCTTTATAATCTCGCACTCATCGTCTAAAAATTTCTTGAGTTTTAAAATTTTATCGCTTCTGCCACTTTGATAGCTAGCGTTTGGATCGCGCACGACAACACCCTCGCCGCCATTTAAGGTTACCTTATCAAGAAATTTTACTACATTTTCGTGCGAGATGGCTGGTAGTTGCTCTATGATTTTTATTTGCGGGCAAGGATTTTTATCTAGGTAATTCCTTAAAATTTCAAGTCTTTGTATAAGACTGCCATCTTCATTTGGTAGATCAAAGACATGATACTCTAACTCGCTCCAGCCCTTGTCTTGGCTACTGTTTACGATAGAAGTTATGCGTTCAAAGTCAAGAGAGCGACTGTAAATTTCACCGTCAAGGCTAAAATTTGGGAAGCACGACAGCCAGGATTTGGGTGTGGATATGGCTAAATTTGCCCTGCTTTTTAAGGTATTGCCATTCCAAATTCCACGCACACCGTCAAGCTTCTCACTCATCATCCATGTGCTTAAATTTTCATCGCCCTTATAGACTTTAAGAAGCATTGGCTCTTTAGCAAAACAACTCGCTACAAACACCAAAAATAAAGCAAAGAGCATTTTCATGTGCTAAATTTGAACTCCGTAAAACTCGCTATACCACTCGACAAATCTCGCCACACCGTCGTTCACGCTTGTGTTTGGCTTGTAGTTAAAATCCTCTACAAGATCACTCACGTCAGCAAATGTCGCAGGCACGTCGCCAGCCTGAAGTGGCATGAAATTTTTCTCTATCTCGCGCCCTATCCTTATCTCAACCGCCTTTATGTAGTCCATGAGTTCAACTGGGCTGTTGTTGCCTATATTATAGACCTTAAACGGCGCACTTGAAGTCGCTGGATCAGGATTTTTCGCGTTCCATTTTGGATTAGGACGAGCTGGGTTGTCCACGCATTTTATGATACCTTTTACGATATCGTCCACGTAGGTAAAGTCGCGCTTCATCTTGCCGTGATTAAAGACATCTATGCTCTTGCCCTTAAGTGCAGCTTCGGTAAATAAAAACAGAGCCATATCAGGGCGTCCCCAAGGACCATAAACGGTGAAAAAGCGTAGACCAGTGGTCGGCACACCAAAGAGGTGGCTGTAAGTATGCGCCATCATCTCGTTGCTCTTTTTTGTTGCCGCGTAAAGGCTTATCGGGTGATTTACCGCTTCGTGAGTAGAAAACGGCATATTCTCATTTAGCCCGTAAACCGAGCTTGAGCTTGCGTAAACCAAGTTTGCTGTTTTGTTGTGGCGACAGCACTCTAAAATGTTTAAAAAGCCCGTGATATTGCTATCTATATAAGCTTGTGGATTGATAAGCGAGTAGCGAACTCCAGCTTGTGCGGCTAGATTTACCACGCAGTCAAATTTATACTCTTTAAATAAATTTTCAAGCACCTCTTTATCGGCTAGATCTGCTTTTACAAATTTTAAATTTGCATTTGTTTTTGAAGTAATTAGCTTTCTTTCCTCTATCTCACTCACGTCAAAACCGGCATTTTTAAAACGTGCTAATTTTAAATTTATGTCGTAGTAGTCGTTTATATTGTCATATCCAACGACCTCATCACCACGTTTTATCAGCGCATTTGCTAGGTGATAGCCGATAAATCCAGCCGTTCCAGTTACTAAAATTTTCATATTTTTTCCTTTACTCATCATCTAAATTTATCTCAGGTAATTGCTCGTTTGATTCTAAATTTTCATGTTTTTTGTTTTTTAAATTTACCGCACCTTTTTGCAAGATCCCATCAAGTCCGACTTTTGCCAGATGTTCATCAAGCTCTTTAGGTTCGATCCGCTCAAGGTCTTCGTCTTCAAAATTTTCATCTTCAAAGTGCTCTTGAAATTCCTCTTCATACTCGCTCTTGCCCTCAAGTCTTAAAATTTCGCTCTCTACCGCATCACAGAAAACATCCGTATAACTCATTTTAGGACGCTCTTTTAGTAAAAATTCACTCATCACATTTAGGTAGCTAGCATAGTCTTCTGACGTTAAATTTCCACGCAAAAGCTCGTATTTTAAAAACAGCCAGTATGTGTTTAGTACGTCTGATTCACAGTATTCGTTTATCTTCGCTATCTCGCCGCTAAAAAAGAGTTCGGTGACTTGATCGCCGTGCACATCGTATTTGCCAGGTAAATTTAACGAAGCACAAAGTGTGTCTAGCTTTAGACCTCTAACTGAACCAAAATCACTAATATGATCAAGCAAATCAAGATGAAATTTACCGTCGTATCTACTTCTGTAGTTTTCCCATTTATTTTTATTTAGCTCACGGTTTTCGCTCTCAAAATACGCAGGCGCACTTAAGTTATATTTCATCGCCCTTACCATGATCATAGGAAGATCAAACCCCCTTCCGTTAAAGCTAACTATGCGTGGATTATACTCGTTTATAAATTTGATAAATTTGGCCAAAATTTCTCTCTCATTTGCTCCTTCCATAGTATTTACGCGCAAAAATTTACCATATTCATCAGTCATAACCGCAGATATAGCCACCGTTTTATGAAACATCACAGGCAAAAACTCACTTCCGCTTGCGGCTTTTTGCGCACTAAATGCCTGCTGACACACACTCATGTCATCTCCCCTATATCCATAAATGCGCCTTAAAAGCGAAACATCAGGTATCGTCTCGCAGTCAAATACACAAATGTAATTTCTAGCCATTTTAAACCTTTAAAAATTTTGTAAATCATATCAAATTTTAGATTTAAAACTAAGAAATATTTTTGATTTAAAAATTTAATCCGACAATTTTCATTTTACATATAATTTTGATAATTATTTGACATTAATTATCAAAATAGATATAATACTCGCGAAAAAATTTGAAGGCAGAAGAGAAATTTATGGAATTATTAAAAGGCAACCTCGACTACATTATTATAGGGATTTTAGGCTTTATGAGCTTTTTTGTTATTTGGTATAGCATTGAGCGCATGATTTATTACGCAAAAGTCGATATAACGCAATTTAAAGCCATAGAAACGCTCGAAGAAGCACTTACTAAAAATTTAACAACACTTTATATTGTGTATTCAAACGCTCCTTATATCGGGCTTTTAGGCACGGTTGGCGGTATCATGATAACATTTTACGACATGGGTATGGCAGGAGGGATCGATACAAAAAGTATTATGATAGGTCTTTCTTTGGCACTTAAGGCAACGGCATTTGGCCTGCTAGTAGCGATACCTACGCTCATGATCTACAACGGCTTTGTAAGAAAGGTCGATGTCATACTAAACCGCTATAAGGCATACAATGCGCTTAGATAGAAAAGACGGGCTAAATATCGTTCCTTTTATCGATATTATGCTTGTTTTGCTTGCCATTGTGCTTAGTATCTCGACATTTATAGCACAGGGAAATATCCCTATAGATCTGCCTAGTTCAAATAGTGCAAAACAAGAGAAAGACGATAAAAAAGTGAGTATAGTTATTGATAAAGATAATAAGATTTTTATCGATGAAACAGAGGTTTATGACGAAGAGCTTAAAGACAAGCTTAGCAATGTCGACCCTAAAATGCTCATCGAACTTAGAAGTGACAAAGAGTCTAAATTTGACACTTTCGTCAAGGTTATTGATATTTTAAAAGAAAAACAACATGAAAACTTTGCAATCACAACTATCACTAAATAAATTCTCAAATTTTAGCGGATTTACTGTATCCGCTTTGGTTCACGCATTTTTTGTCGTATTTTTATTCCATCACCCTTTTGAGCAGATAAAACCTGCCGAAAACAAATCCATAAAGATAAACTTACACTCGTTTAACGTCCCGACATCAACAGTTGAAATTTCAAGCGCTCCACAGATAGCACCCGAAGTTATGATACCAGAACCCACTCCTCCTGCTCCTGTGTTACCGCCAAAAGAGGCAGAAAAGCCAAAGCCTATCCAACCGATAAAAGAGATAAAACCTCAACCAAAAAAGATGGAAAGAAAAAAGGTTGAGAAAAAGATAGAAAAACCAAAAGAGATCGCCCCTTTGCAACCTACCCTAACACAAAATACACCTCCCGCTAACGTGGCTAATCCAAACAATTTACCGACGACTAATGCCGTTCAAGCAGCAGCTCCGATTGCAAAAATAGCTGAGCTAAATTTATCAAACTCTGCAGGCAGCGAAGAGTTTAAAAAGATAGTTGATGCGATAGTAAAAAACCAGCGATATCCCAAAAATGCAAAGAAAATGCGCCAACAAGGTGTCGCAGAAGTAAAATTTCTCATACGAAAAAACGGTTCGGTAGACGAGATAAAGATAGCCAAAAGTTCAGGATATGCAAGTCTTGACGAGGGAGCTATAAACAACGTAAAGCGTGCGAGTAAGGACTTTCCGATGCTTGGCGCGGATTATTACATAAACATTCCGATCTCATTTAGACTTTTATGATCAGGATAAATTTAAAGCTATCCACTAAAAATTTAGTGGATTAGCCGTTTTGTGTGTTAAAATTTTAAAAAGCAATTAGTCTAAAAATTCCTCTTTAAATTTCTCTTTATCAAAATTTTTATTTAAAAATTTACAGATCTGTTCTAAATCAACACGAGCCGTCTCAAAACAACTTGTAGCTCCCGGACTTGGCGTCATGTTAAAGCTTATGCCGTCATTTGTGCTTATCCTGCCCTCGCCAAGATCAAGCTTTTTATTAAGCCTATCCACAACTTGAGGTCTTACACCTCCAAAATTTTTAGCATAAAAAAGATCATCCTCTCTTAAGCTAGGCACGATTTTACGAGCATCTTTAACAAATTCTTTTTTATTTATAAAAGGGATCTCAAACAAGAAATTTCTTAAAACATAAGAGCGAATGTCTTCATCTTTCATTAAATTTACAAAAACTTCAAGCACATTTCTGTCAAATTTCAAAGCACTTAAAAATTCAAAAAAGCTTGAATTTCCATGATATCTCTCAAGCTTTGGCATGACAAGAGCAGTAGGTCCAAAGCGGGTATTGCCGTTTGCAAGGATGTCCGGGTCTCCGTGAAGCGCAGCAAAAGGCAACTTATCATTTTGCATCATATAAACCTTGCCTTTTAGAAAATTTTTCTTTGCAAAGTAAAAACTTCCCGCCACCGGCAGCGTGCTAAGGTGCATTCCATAGCCCATTTTATGAGCAAGATAAAGCGAGTGAGCACCCGCATCAACCACAACATAATCAGCACTAATCGACTGGCTGTCGCTTGTTTTTAGATAAAACGTATCACCAACTTTTTTTATATCAAGGACATTGCAATTTAGACTTAGCTCATAACCGTCTCCGCCTATTTTTTGAGCGTTTTTTACGAGAGAGTCAGACATCGCACCAAAGTCAACCGTTGTGTATTGACCTTCTTTTGTGCCCATAGCCACTATATTTTCGGAGCGGGGATTGGCATTTATGTCAAATACAACATTTGGCTCTATCTGCTTTAAGTCCTCTTTAGAATAGAGCTCAAGATAAGGAAACACTTCTTTAAATTCACCGTATCTTGCCGTAAGTTTTTGCACCTCTTCGTCGCCAACGGCCAAAACCATCTTTTGATGAGAAAACATAAATTTGCCCTCATAGCCGTATTTTAGACCGTATTTTATCGGCATTTTTGCTACTTTATTGACCCGTTTTGCTTTTTCTAGTGTGTAGTTCGTCTCGATGTCACCACAATGAATCGTCTGCGAGTTACATCTGCCGTTTGAGTTTAGAGTAGCTACTCCTTCATATTTTTCCAAAAGGGCCACTCGTTTTATGTCCGTAAAAGCCGCTAACTCATAAAACAGTGCCGTCCCGCTGATACCTGCGCCAACTATAACTACTTCGAAATGTTTCTGCTGCATCAATGCCCCTAAGTTAAATTTGTAATCTAAATCATACTATATTTTTTAAAATTTCAAAGAGCAAAAAGTCAAAATACGATTTTATTTATATTAAATTTGACCTTTTGAAACACTTGTTTAGTAAAACCGTATTTATATAAATTTTGCATATTTATCGCCTCAACACAAGCCATAAAATAAAGCAAAAATTTTAAAATAAATTTTACTTTTTCTCCTTATGTGATTTCATATTTTTAAGCTCTTCAGACAAGAACATGCCTGTGTATGAAAGCGTTTTTTTGTAATTTTTAGCGACATCTTTTACACTTCCCGCGGCTATGACTTTACCGCCTTTTGCACCACCTTCCGGACCCATGTCTACAAGGTAGTCGCAATTTTTTATAACATCTAAATTATGCTCTATTACAAAAACAGAATTTCCAAGCTCAACCAAATGATGAAGCACCCTAGTCAGCCTATCAACATCGGCAAAGTGTAACCCCGTCGTCGGCTCATCAAGTATATACAGGGTATTTCCTGTATCGCTTCTACTTAACTCTTTTGCTAATTTCACACGCTGAGCTTCACCACCGCTTAGAGTTGTAGCATTTTGACCAAGCGTGATATATCCAAGTCCAACATCGGCTATTGTCTTAAGTTTGGCATAAATTTTAGGGACGGCTTTAAAAAATTCCAACGCCTCGTCTATACTCATGTTTAAAACATCTGATATAGACTTACCTTTGTATAAAATTTCAAGCGTTTGCGCGTTATACCTTGTGCCGTTACACGCGTCGCAAACAACCATTACATCAGGCAAAAAATGCATCTCTATCTTTATCTCGCCGTCGCCTTGGCACTTTTCACATCTTCCACCTTTTACGTTAAAGCTAAATCGCCCGATCTTATATCCTCTTAATTTCGCCTCTTTCGTTTGGGCAAATAAATTTCTTATCTCGTCCATAACTCCGGTATATGTTGCCGGATTTGAACGCGGGGTGCGCCCTATCGGGCTTTGATCAAGATATATGACCTTATCTAAATTTTCAAGTCCGCTTAAATTTACACCGGCTACTTTTTTAACTTTTTTAGCACGGTTTAGCTGTTCTTGAGCCTCAGGAAGTAGAGTTTGAAGTATCAATGAACTTTTACCAGAACCGCTAACACCTGTTATGCCAACTAAATTTTTAAGCGGAAATTTTACGCTTAAATTTGAGATGTTGTTGATATTTACATTTGAAATTTCAAGCCATTTTTCTTGCTTTCTGTTTTGCTGATAGTCTATACTCTTATCACCGTTTAGATACTGGGCGGTAGTTGTGTTTGAGCTTAGTAATTTATCAACGCTTCCCGCAAATATCACCTCCCCGCCAAATTTACCAGCTCCAGGACCGATATCAACCACAAAGTCAGCTTGCTCGATGGTCTTTTTATCGTGTTCGACTACGATTACCGAGTTGCCTTTTAGCTGTAAATTTCTAAGAGTTTTTATAAGTTTTATCGTATCTCTTTCGTGCAAACCGATACTAGGCTCATCAAGCACATACATGACTCCGCTTAAACCGCTTCCTATCTGACTTGCGATACGAATTCTTTGTGCCTCGCCGCCGCTTATGGTTCTAGCGTCACGGCCAAGACTTAGATAGCCAAGTCCAACATCATTTAAGAAAAATAGCCTTTCGCTTATCTCTTTTAAGATGGGGGCAGCTATGACTTTTTCTTGTTCGCCAAGATATTTAAATTTATCCTCGTTTGTAAAAAATGCTACACAATTTTCTATACTCATATCTAAAATTTCACCAAGCCCACATCCTGCTACCCTTACAGCTAAACTTTGAGGTCTTAGTCTATGACCACCACAATCAGAGCAGCGCTTTTCGCTCATGTATTCATCAAAGTCTTTATAGTCTTTAAGAAGGTTATAGCTTATGGCAACAGCTCCTTCAAATTTACGACTAAGCTTATGTCTTTTCCACAAAAACTCAACCTCATTTGCATTACCATACAAGACAAGTCTACGCTCATCCTCGCTTAGCTCATAAAACGGCTTTTTGACATTGATGTCGTTTTGTTCACAAAAAGCCAGTAAAAATTTATAATAATAACTCATGTTATAGCCGTAAAGCAGCTTTATAGCACCGCCTTCTATGCTCTTATCCTCGCTTATAACCTTACTCATATCAAGACTGTATCTTATGCCAAGACCGTCGCAACTCTCGCATGCACCCTTTGGAGAGTTGAAACTAAAGCTCAAAGGCTCAAGCGGAGTAAATGAAATTTTACAATCAAAACAAGCCAAATGCTCGCTATAATGCACAAATTTATCATTTATGCCAAGCTCATCGGAATTTAAAATTTCAACCTCAACTTCGCCATAACTCTCATTTAGCGCCTTTTCCACGTCTTGCGCCAAACGAGTGGAGTTTTCATCACTTACGACAAGGCGGTCGATGACGACTTTTATCGTGTGTTTTTTGGTCTTTGAAAGCTCTATTTCCTCATCAAGTCTTACCGTTACTCCATCGATCTGCGCTCTAACAAAACCCTTTTGTCTTAAATTTTCGATAAGATCGGCCCATGTTCCCTTTTTTTCTCGCACAAGCGGAGCATAAAGCACAACTTTTGCACCATTTGGAAGCTTTGAAATTTCATTGATAATATCTTGCGCACTCATCTTTGATATCGGTTTACCGCATTTATGGCAGTGCTGAGTGCCTATTCTTGCATATAAAAGCCTTAGATAGTCATAAATTTCAGTTATCGTTCCTACTGTTGAGCGTGGGTTTTTAGATGTTGTTTTTTGATCTATCGCGATAGCCGGAGTAAGACCTTCTATCTTATCTACATCTGGTTTTCCTACTCGATCTAAAAACTGCCTAGCATAGCTTGAAAGACTTTCGATATATCGTCTTTGACCCTCAGCATAAAGCGTGTCAAATGCTAAAGTTGATTTACCGGAGCCGGAAAGTCCAGTAAAAACAGTAAGTGAATTTTTTGGAATTTCAAGATTTATATTTTTTAGATTATGTTCTCTTGCGCCTGTTATTTTTATGATATTGTGGTTTTGCATATTTACCGCCTAATTTTTTTGAATTTACCATTATACATCATCTCTATTAATATTTTCATGTTACGTTTGTTGTCATTTTATTAAAAATATTTTAAAAATTTAAATCTAAATATACAATGTAAGCTATTTATTTGATAATATAAAATAAAAATTACAACAAGGTTTTATCATGTCAAATCCAAATATTCCTATCGATAGACGAACCAACAGAGTCGAGCTCATAGGGCTTATTTGCGGTATTGTTTTTGCATTTATCGTTTATAACATCATGCCCAGTAATGCCGGAGAGATAGCAACGGCGGCAGCAAACGGCAAAGTCTTAAAAGTAGATGCCATGCCTGCAGTTGCAGCTATCGCTACATTAATGGCGGTTTGGTGGATGACTGAAGCCATCGCACTTCCTGCTACGGCTTTGCTTCCTATGGTGCTTTTTCCAATATTTGGCGTAGATAGTTTTAGAGCCGTGGCTGCTCCTTATGCTTCTGATACTATCTATCTTTTTATGGGTGGTTTTGTTTTAGCGCTTGCTATGCAAAAGTGGAATTTGCATACCAGAATAGCCCTTGGCATAGTATCGTTAGTTGGAACAAGCCCTAGAAAACTAGTCGGCGGATTTATGATAGCAACCGGCTTTTTATCCATGTGGGTAAGCAACACAGCCACCGCCATAATGATGCTCCCTGTTGGCCTTAGCGTCCTTCATCTTGTAAACACCCTAACTAACAAAAACGATACCGTCTCTATAGAAGATGATATGAGAAATATCGATGAATTTTCTATCAAAGGCACACAAGGAGGCGTTGTCAATACAGCCTTTCATAAAGGTAGAGATATAGTAAAAGAGATAAAAGACAAAACAACAGCTTATAGCTCAAATTTCGGGATATCTCTTATGCTAGGTATAGCCTACTCGGCATCTATAGGCTCTATGGGAACTATCATAGGCACTCCTCCAAACACCCTACTTGTAGCATATATGAAGAATGAATTTAATATAGAAATAGGCTTTTTTGAGTGGATGTTAGTAGGTGTTCCGCTAAGCATTATCATGCTTTTTGTGTGCTGGTTTGTTTTAACCTGTGTTTTATTTAAACCCGAAATTAGCGAGATACCGAACGGCAAGGCTGTTATAAAAAATGAGCTTAAAAAGCTTGGTAAGATAAGCAGACCTGAAATTTTAGTAGGGGTTGTATTTTTATTAGCAGCAACTAGTTGGATAGGACTTGGTTTTGTGCTAAAAGGCTTTGGGGTCAAGCTAGCAAGCATTGATGCGATCATTGCCATGAGCACAGCCATACTACTTTTTATCATACCTGCAAATAAAAGCGGAGAGAGGCTGATCGACTGGGATAGTGCCAAGAGGCTTCCTTGGGATATACTTATACTTTTTGGCGGAGGCTTATCACTATCGGCTCAATTTAGCAACACCGGTCTTTCGCTTTGGATAGGGCATCAAGTCTCTGCTCTTGGCGTTATGCCGATAGCTCTTATTACCTTGATCGTAACCGCACTCGTGATTTTCTTAACCGAGATCACATCAAACACGGCAACAGCAGCTGCATTTTTACCTGTTATCGCAGGAGTTAGTATAGGGCTTGGATATACTGGCACAAATGTCATGATATTTACTATACCTGTCGCACTTGCTGCTACTTGCGCATTTATGATGCCTGTAGCCACTCCTCCAAACGCCATCGCATACGGCTCTGGCTATGTCAAACTTAGCTCGATGATAAGAACGGGAATTTGGCTAAATTTAATAGGTGTAGCCTTAATCACCTTTACTACATTATTTATAGCAAAAGCAGTATTTGGTCTTAGTATATAAATTTAACACACCTTAAAAGTCCGAACCGACATTTTCGGACTTTTACCTTTATTTATTAAAATATCTAACTTTGTAGTATAATGTAACTCGCACCTAAATTCTTGATTTGTCAAAAATAAACTTTATATCAATTTCAGTTTTTTTTGATACTCTAACGCTGAAAAATCAACCCAAAAGGAGAAGAAAATGGCAGTAAAAATTACAGATATTTGCATAAGTTGTGGCTCATGCATAGACGAATGCCCAGTAAATGCGATCGTAGATGACTCAGATAACCCAACAGGAGAGGATACATACTACGTATACGCCGATAAATGCGTTGAATGTGTAGGACACAATGATGAACCAGCCTGTGCTTCAGCCTGTCCAACAGACGGCTGCATAGTTTGGGATGCTCCTTATGCTGGTCAACCATCTCGTAGTGAGATCGGCGCAGATCTTAGAGATGGTCATAGCCCGGTTATAGCATAAATTTAGGCCCATTCTATGGGTCTATTTTGTTTTTTAGAATTTTTTTGATATAATTGCCGACTTTATTACGAAACACTTTAAGGAAATTTAAATGCAAAGAACACTTTCTATAATCAAACCAGACGCAGTCAAAAAAAATGTTATAGGCAAGATCGTCGATAGATTTGAAAGCAACGGACTAAGAATCGCGGCAATGAAAAAAATCAGACTAAGCAAATGCGATGCAAAAGCATTTTACGCAGTTCACAGTGAAAGACCATTCTTTAACGATTTAGTTGATTTTATGGTTAGCGGACCTGTTGTTGTTATGGTTCTTGAAGGTGAAAATGCAGTAGCTAAAAACCGCGAACTAATGGGTGCTACAAACCCTAAAGAAGCAGCAGCCGGAACCATCAGAGCAGACTTTGCAGATAGCATAGATGCAAATGCCGTTCACGGAAGCGATAGCCTTGAGAACGCTGTAAATGAGATAAATTTCTTCTTTGCTGCAAGAGAAATTTGCTAAGCAAGAGGTATAAATTTGAAGATAGCATTTGCAAAAGTTGCAAATCAAAATATAGACTTTGAAATCAAAAGTGAAGAGCTAAATTTCAAAGGACATTTAAAAAGAATAGATCACAAAAACGTAAAATGTTTAGGAAATATCAGTGGAAGCACAGCGCATAACTGCGATAGATGCGGAGCTGACATCTCGTTAGATATAAATGAAAACGTAGGTCTTATCGTTAGCGATGGAGTATACACCGACCCCGAAAACGAATTAAGCGATGCGATAGAGTTTTTTGATCATCAGATTTATTTAGAAGAAATTTTAAAAAGCGAAATAGAAGCATTTAAGAGCGACTATTTTTATTGTAAAGATTGTAAAAATTTATAAAGGAGAATAAAATGGCAGTACCAAAGCGAAGAGTTAGCCACACACGTGCAGCAAAACGCAGAACACACTACAAAGTGACACTTCCAATACCTGTTAAAGATAAAGACGGTTCATGGAAAATGCCACACCGTATAAACAAAACAACAGGTGAATACTAAAATATGATACGCATTGCTATTGATGCCATGGGCGGGGATTTCGGCCCCGAACCTATAGTTGCAGGTGTAGTCGAGGCTTTAAAAGACACAAATTTCTCTGCCGTGCTTGTAGGAGATAGCAATGCCATAAAACCTCTTATCCCAACTCATTTATTAAAAAACATAACATTTGTCGAAGCAAACGAAGTCGTTTCTATGTCAGACGGTGCGACTGATGCCTTAAAACGTAAAGATAGCACGATATACAAGTCGATAGAACTGCTTAGAAACAAAGAAGTAGACGCTGTTGTATCAGCCGGCCACAGTGGTGCAACTATGAGTTTAGCTACTTTGCGTGTCGGCAGACTTAAAAATGTCGCAAGACCGGCAATAGCAACTCTCATGCCAAATTCAAAAGACACTACTACTTTAGTGCTTGATGTCGGAGCAAATGTTGATTGTAAAAGCGAACACCTTTTTCAATTTGCCGTTATGGGGGAAGTTTACTCAAAGCAAATTTTAAACAGAAAAACTCCACGCGTAGGACTTTTGTCTAATGGCGAAGAAGCAAGTAAAGGAAATGAGGTAAGCAAAGAAGCTTTTAGCCTTATTTCAAGACTTGACAGCTTTGTCGGCAATGTCGAGGGTAACCAAGTTTTTGACGGAAGCGTCGATGTGGTGGTTTGTGATGGTTTTATAGGAAATATTTTGTTAAAAACCAGCGAAGGTGTCGCGGATGCGATCGGAAAAATCATAAAAAAACAGATCACTAAATCACCTTTGGCGATTGCAGGCTCTGTGCTAATGAAAAAAGTCTTTAAAAAGCTTAAAAAACAAGTTAGCTATGATGAATACGGCGGTGCGCCACTTATAGGCGTAAACGGCTGTGTTATAATTAGTCATGGAAAAAGCAACGCGAAAGCTATCAAAAACGCTGTTTTCCAAGCTATAAATTTTGCAAATTCAGACATTAATAAAACAATAGAAGAAGAACTCTCAAATTTCGTAAGGTAACAAATGCCAAAAGCCTCTTTAATATCAATCGCAGCCTATACTCCAAGTCACGTTCTATCAAATTTTGTTTTAGAAAAAATGGTTGAAACAAGTGACGAATGGATAGTAAAGCGCACGGGCATTAAAGAAAGGCGTATAGCAAAAGATGAGATCACAAGCGATATTGGCACAAAGGCAGGCGAGTTAGCCATTAAGCGTTCTGGGCTTAAAAAAGAACAGATCGACGCTATAATTTGCGCCACCATAAGCCCCGATCATCTTTGTATGCCTTCAACAGCATGTAAGATAGCAGCAAATTTGTCTCTTCCTCACGGAATAACCGCTTTTGACATAAGTGCCGCTTGCACGGGTTTTATATATCTACTTGAGATAGCAAAGTCCCTTGTAGAAAGCGGTGCTAAAAAAAATGTCTTAATCATCGGCGCAGAGAAGTTAAGCTCCGTGGTTGATTATACAGATAGAAGCACTTGCATACTTTTTGGAGACGGAGCCGGTGCGGCTGTTGTTAGCGCAAGCGATGAAAATGAAATTTTAAATGTTCACACAGCAAGCGACGGAACTCAAGGAGAGCTTTTAATCACCCCAGGATGTGGAAGCGCTTTTCCTGCAAGCAAAGAAACTCTTGATAAAAAACTAAATTTCATACATATGGCAGGTAATGAAGTTTTTAAAATAGCTGTTCAAACTCTTACAAAAAGCGTTCTTGACATACTAGAAAAAAACAACCTAACTAGCGATCAAATAGACTTTTTTATACCTCATCAAGCAAATATCCGCATAATCGAAGCGGTAAAACAACGCCTAAATTTTACAGATGAACAGTGCGTTTTAACTGTCGCAAAATACGGCAATACAAGCTCGGCTTCTATTCCGATGGCGATAAACGACGCATATGAAGACGGTCGTATCAAAAACGGCTCTATGTTACTGCTTGACGCATTTGGTGGCGGGTTCACATGGGGTTCTGCAATACTAAAATTCGGTGGCAAAAACTACTGCGATCTTAACGCTTAAAAAGCGTTACACAAATTTAACCTTTAGATAGCTTTCATATATTTTAATCAAAAGCTTAGTCCCTGAAATTTTACTCAGGAACTAAACACCGTAAATATCGATTTAAACCTTAAACTGTGAAACCTTGCCGTCAAGCATTGCGCCCATATCTTGCAAATGTTTTGCCGCGGCACCTATTTCCTCTACGGCTCTTGCGTTTTCGCCTGAAAGGGCATTTGTTTTTGTGATATTTTCTATCATTAAATTTATCTGCTTAGCGACCTCAGCGTAATTACATATAAAATTATCGGTAACCCCTATGGCGTATTGCATAGAATTTGCCATTTGAGTTATCTTCTCCTCTACATTTGCGGATAAATTTGCTATATTTTGAATATTTTTCGCATTTTCGTTCATTGCTTCGCTTGATTGAGTGGTTGATTGCACTATGATTTTTAGTGTTACATTTATCTCATTTAATGACTTTTGCGTCTTTTCGGCAAGCTTCCTAACCTCATCGGCAACTACGGCAAAACCGCGTCCATGTTCACCGGCACGTGCGGCTTCTATAGCAGCGTTTAAGGCAAGCAAATTTGTCTGCTCGGCTATCTCTTCGATAACCGTTAGCACTTGCTTGATATTTTCGGTATCCGTAACAAGTCTTGAAAGTTTATTGGCAAATTCGGTCTCCACCTCGACACTCTTTTGCACTTCCTCGTTTAGTCGTAGGATAGAGTTGTTTGCTTCACTTATATATGAATTTGATTTAAAAAGCTCGGTCTTGCCGTTTTCACCATCTTTTACAGACTCTTTTAAATTTTGCTGTATTAACATCGCATCTTTGGTTGTGCTGTTTAGTAAGAGTGCACCGTTTTCTACACGGCTTCCCGTGCTTATCGCGCTACTTGAAAGCTCTTGTGAGGTAGATAAATTCTCGCTTGAGAGTCCTTTTATCTCAATTACCATAAGTCTGATTTTTTCTATAAATTTATTTACCTCTTTGCTTACGTTGGCGATCTCATCATCGCCTTTTATTGGCATTTTTCTTGTTAGATCACCATCTTTTGAGGCTAAATTTTGCATATTTTGTGCCATTTGATTGATAGGGTGTGATATAATTTGTCTTATTAGAAGCGAGCTCATAAGTATCATTAGAACTATCATAGCAGCACTTGCTATATAAATATCCTTTTGCACCTCTTTTTGCGGAGTTAGATAATCGCTTGTAACCGCACTTCCTACAAGAACCCACTCAAACGGCTCAAATCTCTCAAACGCCATTATCTTTTCTACACCCTTATCTTTTATATGCACAAGTCCGCTTTTATCTTTTAAAACCGTATCTAAATCAAATGACGAATTTTCTCTTATGCTTTTGCCTTCACGAGTTGGGTCTATATCAAATTTTTGAGTTTTTAAATTTAATATAGAAAAATACCCGTTTTTACCGAGCTTCATCTGGGAGATCGCGCTCTTTAACGAGCTAAGTCCCTCCGTAAAATCATATCCGATAAATAAAATACCTATCAAATTTTTACTGTCATCAAGGATTGGCTCATAGATCGTCGTGTAATTTCTACCAAAAAGCATGGCCGTTCCTATATATCCTTGTTTTTGCATTATAGGCTCATAAGCCGGGTTTTGTTTTGTCAAAAATGTCCCAAGCGCCCTACTTCCGTCCTCTTTTTTAACCGAGGTAGAAATTCTCAAAAAATCATCTCCAACCTTTGCAAACACTGTAGCTACTGCGCCGGTGGCATTTGTGTATCTATCCATCATTGCAAAATTTAGATTTATTTTAGTGTCGCTTGCATAAAGAGTCGGCACTGCTTTACCATCCATAAACGAGATATTTTGGCTATCTATACTTATCTTTCCAAGGCTGTCTTTTAAAACATTAAATGAAATTTTTGCATTTTTTTCATTATCCTCTTTAAAAACCATAATGGCGTGCATCGCCATCGCTACGCTTTGCTCTATAGTCCTTTCGACATCCTTTTTTATCTCACTCTCCAAAGACGATCTTACTCGTAAATTAAAAACCATCATAGAAATCATCAACAAAACAGCTAAAGCAACGGAAATTTTGCCCGCAAGACTTCTTAGATACCTCATTGCACCACCTCCTTATGTTTAAAATTTTTTGAAATTTAATTGTACTTAATAACATTTATAACAAATTTCAAAAACAGAATTTAAGTATTTTCTTTAATTGTTTATTAAGTAAATAGACATATAAATTTATTTTTTACCATTTAATGATTATTAATCTTTGAACGATATAATTTCGCTATTAATAAAATTTATTATTAGGAGAAAAAATGATAGTTACAAAAAAAGCACCTGATTTTACAGCTGCGGCAGTTTTAGGAAATAATCAAATTGTAAATGATTTCAACCTATATAAAAATATCGGCGAAAAAGGCGCGGTAGTATTTTTCTATCCAATGGACTTTACGTTTGTTTGCCCAAGCGAAATAATCGCATTTGATAAAAGATATGATGAGTTCAAAGCTCGCGGTATCGAAGTTATCGCAGTTTCAACAGACAACCAATTCTCACACTTTGCATGGAAAGAAACTCCGGTAAACAAAGGCGGCATAGGTCAAGTTCGCTTCCCTATCGTTGCTGATACAAACCACGCTATTTCACGCGGTTTTGACGTATTGATAGAAGAAGCTGGCGTTGCTCTACGCGGTTCATTCTTGATAGACAAAGACGGTACAGTTCGCCACGCGGTAGTTAACGATCTTCCACTTGGTAGAAACATCGATGAGATGGTAAGAATGGTTGATACAATGCTATTTACTAACGAGCACGGCGAAGTTTGTCCAGCAGGTTGGAACAAAGGCGACGCAGGTATGAAGCCTAGCACAGAAGGCGTTGCTAACTACCTTGGCTCAAATGCCGACAAACTATAAAATTTAAACAAAGAGGTCACTTGACCTCTTTAACACTTTCTTCAACTAAAATTATAAATTTTTAATTTTGCAAAAAACAAACCCCGATATGATATAATCCATCATTAAATTTAACCACGGAGAATCACATGGAGTTTAAAGGAAGGCAAGAGCTTGTGATTGCTTGTGAAGAGAGCATTTTAACACTCAAAAACCACTTCATACATACTAGTATAGAATTTTGCAAACACGAAAATATCTTTATATCACGAGAGAGAGAGCAGGCGATATTTGAGGATATCTTTGACTCGCTTTTGCTTCTACGCCCGGATGCAAACAAGCTTTATGACGAACTTAGCGAGATAATCAAAGATGAAAAAATACGAGAAAACTACATAAATTTCGCTATGTTAGGTCTTGTTTTAAATTTCAATAAACTACCAAATGTCCAAAACTACGTAGGCTTTTTTGTAAACGCCATCGAGCGAATAAAACAAACCCTTAGCAAGCTAAGCACAACAAAAGAGCTAACATATGATGTTCCAAATTTAAACACAAGTTCTTTCTTTTTTGAAAATACCATAGACACACTTTTTCGCATGAAAAATGCAAACAAAAAACCGGAATTTCTAAATTTATATGACGGTGTTAATATCAAAAACGAGGCCGAAATTTTAAAAGTTCACGAAGATAGCGTTGTTTTTGGCGTGGATGTCATGCAAATTCTGGCCATGAAACAAGAAGGAAGCGGATTTATATTGCCAAATGAATTTTTCCCACAACACATAAAAGCTGACATCGTTGATTTTAGCACTATAAATAAAACGGTAACACTGGCAAATTTTACCCGCATATCAAAGATGAATGCAAACCTAAGAAAACATCAGCGCGTCCATCCAAATCGCTTTACAAAAGTCACACTCAAAAACCAAATTTCACAGCTTGACGGAAATTTATATGATATTTCAGACGGCGGTCTTAGTGTCCTTAGCTCAAATATCGGCGATTTTAGGCAAGGTGATAGTTTGGAGGCAAATTTTGAGCTTTTAATGCCAAAAAAAAACAAAATTTACAACGTATCGATAAAGCTGATCCTGATAACAGAGCTAGCTTATAAGGGTTGTATTCGCTATTGCTTACAAATACCACAAGATCAAAGTAGCGATATAGTGCACGAATTTACAACCGCACGTGTAGAAGAGACGCTAGAGGAGCTAAAAGCCCATATGGATCTATATAAATAAGGCAAAACATGAAAAGCATACAAGAAAATTTAAAGCTATTTTATCTAGGTCTTAAAGATAAAGAGCCGTTTTTTTATAAAAACAAGGATTTAACCACTCATGCAGCCATTATCGGTATGACGGGAAGCGGTAAAACAGGTCTTGGTATAACACTTCTTGAAGAGGCTTGTATAGATAATATTCCTTCGATCATAATCGACCCAAAAGGCGATATGACAAACCTTGCTTTGACATTTGAAAATTTAACAAGCGATGACTTTGTCCCATATATCGACGAAAATGAAGCCGTAAACAAGGGCATAAGTATAAGTGAATCAGCAAGTCTTCAAGCTGAGAGTTGGCGTAAAGGCATAGAAAGCAGTTTTCAAGAAATTTCACGCGTAAAAACACTCAAAGAAAGTGCCGATATAACGATATACACGCCAAAAAGTAGTGCCGGAGTCGGCATAGCTTTACTTAGTGATTTTCATGCGCCAAAGATGGATGACGAAGAGAGCTTTAGTGCATATATAAACTCGCTAACGGCTTCGGTATTATCTTTGGTGGGCATCAAAGATGACGACATGAGCTCAAAAGAGCAACTACTCATCGCAAAGATATTTGAGAGTAAATTTAAAGAGGATAAAGATGTAACGATAGAAGACCTTATCGGTTTTATCGCCTCTCCTTCATTTAGCAAAATCGGCGTTTTTGACATAGAAACATTTTATCCAAGCGCCGAGCGCATGAAACTAGCAATGAAGATAAACGCACTTTTGGCAAGCCCAAGCTTTAAAGGCTGGAGCGAGGGCGTTCGTCTTGATGTTTCAAAAATGCTCTTTGATGCAAACGGCAAAGCAAAATGCAACATCTTTACCATATCGCATTTAAGCGATGAAGAGCGAATGTTTTTTGTAACGCTTCTACTAAACGAAGTCATCGCCTGGATGCGCACGACAGATGGCACAAGCTCACTTAGAGCCATACTTTATATGGATGAAATTTTCGGATTTTTCCCGCCAAATTCCAATCCTCCGTCAAAAACACCTATGCTTACACTCTTAAAACAAGCCCGCGCCTTTGGTATAGGCTGTGTTTTAAGCACTCAAAACCCTGTCGATCTTGACTATAAAGGTTTATCAAATATCGGCACTTGGTTTATAGGGCGACTTCAAACAGCTCAAGACAAAGCGAGGGTGATCGACGGCCTAATAGGAATCTCAGGCTCGTCGCTTGATAAAAACGAGATAGGAAACACCATATCAAATTTAGCCAAAAGGCACTTTTTAGTTAAAAACATAAACGAAGACGGACTAAATATCATCTCGACAAGATGGGCGCTAAGCTACCTAAAAGGTCCTTTATCACGCGATCAAATTTCAAATTTAATGAACGAGAAAAAGACAAATTTACAACATAAGATAAGTAAAAATTTAGCAAAAACAGGCGGAACAAAACCCGTCTTATCAAACGAGATAGAGCAAATTTTTGCTCTAAACGAAAACAAATTTCTCTCTCCTTGTCTATTTGCAAAGGCTAAAATTCGCTACTTTGACGCCAAAAAAGGTATCGAAACAACAAAAGACGTGAGCTATCTTTATGAACTCGATGAAACGCAAAATTCCATAAACTGGCTAGAGGCATCGGAAGATTTAGATATAAGTTTAACAAGTAAAAAAGACGATGCAAGCTTTAAGGAGCTGCCAAATTTCATCCAAAACGCTAAAAATTTCAAAAATTTCGAACGCGATTTTAAAGACTTTGTGTTTAGAAACCGCAAGCTAGAGCTCTTTGAAGCCATGGGGATAAATTCAACCCCAGATGAAAGCAAAGAGGAGTTTTACGTAAGACTTAGCGATAAATGCAATGAAATTTTAGAGCAAAAAACCGCTGATCTAACACAAAAATTTCAAAAAGAGCAAGCAAGGCTTGAAGATGCTTTAAGCAAGGCAACCGCAAGGCTTGAAAAAGAGCAACGAGAGATGAATGCGAGCGGTCTTGAAGCGATAATTAACATAGGCTCAAGCCTACTTGGGGCATTTTTGGGAAGCTCAAGAGGTGTTACAAAAACCAGTGTCGGTAAGATCGCCACTAGTGTAAAAAGTGCAAACAAAGTCTTAAAAAACAGAACCGACGTAAAACTTGGCGAAGAGAGTGTTGAGGCGATAAATGCTAAGATCGAGGAGTTGATCCAAAATTTCACGAACGAAGCCCAGGCACTAAAAGATAGCTATGATATAAAAAATATCACCCTAAACACCATCGCCCTTGCTCCTAAAAAAAGCGACATTTATGACGAGAAAATCGTTCTTTTGTGGAGATGATTTATAAAATTATCAGCAAATTTTAATTATCATCTCGGTTTTTAAATTTAAACAAGGTTAAGACATGAATGAAAATTTAATAGCATATTTACTAGCATACATACTAGGCGGGATACCTTTTGGGCTCGTTTTTTGCAAACTTTTTTGCAACGTAAATATCACGCACTCTGGCAGTAAAAGTATAGGCGCTACAAATGTTTTACGCGTACTAAAAGAAAAAGAGCCAAAAAAAGCCAAAAAAATAGCCGTCTTAACCGTGGTTTTTGATGTTTTAAAAGGACTTTTGCCATTAATCATCGCAAAAATGATCGGACTTAGCGAGCAAACTCTTTGGGCGATGGCAGTTTTATCAGTTATAGGACACTGTTTTTCACCGTTTTTAAAATTTGAAGGCGGCAAAGGCGTGGCAACGGGAGCCGGGGTGCTTGGGTTTTTTCTACATTTTGAGCTTTTAATAGCACTTGCGGTTTGGTTTATCGTTGGAAAAATACTTAAAATAAGCTCTCTAGCATCACTTCTAGCACTTGTTGCACTTGTTATCTCAAGCTTTATTTTGCACCCAAATTTAGAGATAAACTCACATGCTCCGATATTAATTATCGCCTTTATCGTGGTCTATAAACACGCACCAAATATCAAACGCCTCATTTGCGGCGAAGAGAAAAAAGTGATATGACAATAAAAATCACGACTTTGATTAAGGATTATGAGTTTGAAACCATAATCGGCATGCTTGATTTTGAGCGAGTAAAGCCGCAAAAAATTCGCATAAATGCAAATTTTACAAGCGATGGTTTTATCGACTATGTTGAGATCATAAATTTCATTGAAAATTTTTACAATGAGCATAAATTTCAAAGCGTAGAAGAGTCAGTTGAAAAAATTTCAATTGCTTTAAAGCAAAAATTCAGCAATTTAACAAGTCTAAATTTAGAAATTTTAAAGCTAGAAATTTTAAAAAATGCCCTTGTGGGCGCAAAAGTAGAAAGTATTTATTAAAAATTTATTAAAGTATCTTGAAAAATTGCTTAATTTATGATACAATCGCGCTTAAATTTTAAAACAAGGAATTAAAATGAGAATTTTAATAGTTGAAGACGAGGTAACGCTAAACAAGACCATCGCGGAAGGTCTACAAGAGTTTGGTTACCAAACCGATAGCTCCGAAAATTTCAAAGATGCCGAGTATTATATCGGTATTAGAAATTACGATCTAGTGCTAACAGACTGGATGCTACCAGACGGAGACGGCGTAGACTTAATAAATGTTATCAAACACAAGTCACCTCGCACTTCTGTTGTTGTTCTTTCGGCAAAAGATGACAAAGATAGCGAGATCAAAGCGCTTCGTGCCGGTGCTGATGACTACATAAGAAAGCCATTTGATTTTGATATTTTGGTTGCTAGAATAGAAGCTAAACTTCGCTTTGGCGGAACAAATATCATTAAGATCGACGACCTTATCATTAACCCTGACGAAGAAAAGATAACATACCTAGGACGCGACATAGAGCTTAAAGGCAAACCTTTTGAGGTATTAACACATCTTGCTCGTCACTCTGATCAAATCGTAAGTAAAGAGCAACTTCTTGACGCTATCTGGGAAGAGCCTGAGCTAGTTACTCCAAACGTTATCGAAGTTGCGATCAACCAAATTCGCCAAAAAATGGACAAACCTTTAAATATCTCAACTATCGAAACAGTAAGAAGACGCGGATATAGATTTTGCTTTCCCAAAAAAGCTTAAGAACTAGATTTATATTACAACTGGCATCCGCATCGATGATGCTAGTTGTAATTATCTCGGTAATACTCTACTACTACATCAAGGTAACCATTTTTGAAACTGCCGTTCAGGATCTAAATTTTGAAGCAAAAAGCATAGTTGAAAACAAAGAGAAATTTAATCCAAATAATCTAAAAAATTTTGACATTCAAATACCGCATAAAACGCTAAGTAATGTCCAAATCATACACACTAACACCAAAAAAAACCAAAAACCTTACTACTCTATGCAAAAAGAGGAAACTCATGTTTTTATGACGTTAAACTACCCTTATGATAGTGATTCGTATATGATACTTAAAAAAGATACAACCCTACAAAGTAAAATAGTAGATCAAATTCTAATCGATATCATGATGGTAAACGCAAGTGCGATACTACTGGTGCTTTTTTATGCGTTGTTGCTTTCAAGAATGATGCTAGTACCAATAAAAATACTAACAACAAAACTAACCAATCTTGATGAAAAATTTTTAAAAGAGATAGATTTTAAGCATCTTCCGGAAGAATTCTGTCCGCTTGGAAACAGTATAAATAAACTCATAAATAGGATACAAACCTTTGTAAAATACCAAAAGGAGCTTTTCGTCGGTGTTGCACATGAACTAAAAACACCACTGGCAGTCATGAAAACAAAAAACGAAGTTACTCTTTTAAAAGAACGTGACAAAGAGCGTTATATAGAGGCACTGGTATCAAACAACGAAGCCATAAAAACCATGAATTCCATGATAAGTTCTATCTTAGAGATCGGGCGACAAGAGGGCGCACAATTTGAAGAGCCTGTAAATGTTAATGTTATTAGTTTTTTAGAAAAGCTTGGAAACGGCTTTAAAATTTTAGCTCATCAAGAAAGCAAAGAAGTTATCTTAAATCTTGAGCCAAAAATTTTAAATATGAAAATTCAAACAACATTACTAACTCATGTTATACAAAATTTCGTTCAAAATGCTATCAAATTTTCGCCAACAGGAGCAAAAATAACAATATCTTCAAAGGTTGTAAACTCAAATTTTATAATCGAAGTTACCGATGAAGGCGTCGGCATAGATGAGAGCAAGGATCTATTTGCTCCGTTTAAGAGATTTGGCGATAAGGGCGGAGCCGGACTTGGGTTATTTTTGGCAAAAAGTGCGGCTCAAGCACTGGGAGCTACAGTAAGTATCAAAAATAGAACCGATAGAAGTGGGGCTATTTCTACACTTATCGTGCCTATACAAAATCACAGAATCAAACAAACTTCTATCGGTAAAAAAGTTTAAAACAAGGCAAAGCAAAATGGCAAAAAGAACCGCGGTTATTGATCTTGGCTCAAATTCTATGCGTATGGCAATCTTTGAGCGCACGTCGCGCTGGGCATTTTTTATACTTGGCGAATACAAAATGAAAGTTCGTCTAGGAGAGGGTGGATATGGCTCAAACAATGAAATTTCAGCCCAGTCGTTACAAAAAGCATACGAAGCCTTTAGCGAATTTAAAAATATAGCCAAAAGCTACAAATGCGGTAAAATTTTATGCGTTGGCACAAGCGCTCTTCGTGACGCTCCAAATTCAAGCGAACTTATCTCACTAATCCGCAAGAAACTTGATATCGGCATAAAGGTCATAGACGGCAAAAAGGAAGCTACTTACGGTGCAATAGCCGCAAATAATCTCCTATCGCCGATAAAAGAAGCCGTAACTATAGACATAGGTGGTGGCTCAACCGAGCTAGCTCGCATAAGCAACTCAAAAATCATAGACACGATCTCTCTTGATATCGGAACAGTGCGCTTAAAAGAGCTATTTGCTAAAAACAAAAGCGAAATTTCGACTTTCGTTCAAAATATATCAAAGCAAATTCCGCCACACTTTAAATCCCAAAACATCATCGCTATCGGTGGTAGTTTGCGTGCTATCTCAACTGCAATCATAACAAAGACAAATTATCCCCTAAACACCTTGCATGGCTTTTCTTATAAACTAAGCGATCAGAAAAATTTCATACAAAGCATAATAAACGCCGACTACGACGACTTGAATAAATTTCTAATCAAAAAAGACAGACACGATACTATAAGAGAGGGTGCGCAGATATTTTTAACCATAGCAAATGCACTTGAAGCAAAAACTGTGCACACAAGCGGAGTTGGTGTGCGTGAGGGCGTATTTTTGAGTGACTTTTTGCGTCCTAGTTTAAAATTTCCACAAAATTTAAATCCAAGTGTAAAAAGCCTGCAAGATCGCTTTATGCCTACTGCAAATAAAAACATCATAAGATATGCTAAAGAAATTTTCCTAGCACTTGCACCTATACATGAGCTTAATGAAAGCTATCTTGAGCATCTTCTAACAGCAGCAAGACTGTTTAATATCGGTCAAGAGATCGGCTTTTACGGAGATCATCAAAACTCCGCGTATCTTGTGTTAAACGGGCTAAATTTCGGCTTTACACACGAGCAAAAAACTCTAATCGCAGCCATCATCGGAACAAACGGTAAAAAAACAGTATATGAGTACGAAAGATACAAGGCGCTTTTGCCAAAGCAAGAACACGTCAGATGGTTAAGCTTTATACTAACTTTAGCAAAAATTCTTGATCTAAATTGCAGTGGAACGAAGCTTAAATTTGAGCTCATAGCCTATACACTTCAAATTTACGGAGCTAAAAATTTAATAATGTCAAAAGAGGAGATAA
The DNA here is from genome assembly GCF_014892335.1 of Campylobacter sp. 7477a. NCBI lineage: Bacteria > Pseudomonadati > Campylobacterota > Epsilonproteobacteria > Campylobacterales > Campylobacteraceae > Campylobacter > Campylobacter sp. 7477a. Next base: position 39,488 of record NZ_JADBJH010000012.1, on the reverse strand, counting down.
AAAAACTTGCAAAGCCTGAGCTTTTTGCTATCTGCTTTGCTTAGTTCATACTCATCTTGTCTTTATAGTCGCTAAGGCTGTTTTTGCGCTCTTCCAAAAATGAGCCTAGCTTCTTTTTATTATCTTCAAAAAACGCTTGAAAATCCTCTTCGTTTTGTATCTTGTCTTCACCAAAGCTATCAAGCATAACATTTGAGTTGCCGACTATCACAAGATATCTGCGATTTTCATAGCTTAAAAGCATAAGCTTATTGGCCTTATCAAGATGTTTTTCATATATCACGTTTACATCACTATTTTGATTTTTAAGAAGCCAGCTAATAGACTTCGTTTTGTTTGCAGGAGCTTGGGCAGGAGCCGTAAATCCTGAAAAATTTTGCTTACCAAGCATGATCTTTTTAAACACAAACAAGAACAATAAAAGCAAGACAAGGACACCAAGGATTATAAAATACCTTGAGTCCACAACCGGCTCATTACTGTTTTTAGGGGCTGATGTAGACGGGGTTTCTACTTTTACACTTGCTTGTGGCATTGTAGCTACTTGGGCCGGTGTATTTTTCGGGCTTACTCTTATGCGAAGACCAAAACCATCTGTAGTTTTTGAAGCATTTACTACGATAGGATCTTGGGATTTTAAATTTAATATAAGTGAATTCTGCTTAGGTTCGATATCAAATTCTTGTAAAATTTTAGAATTTACAGCCTTGCTTACGGTTTGATCAAAACTTAGCGAATTTAGTATCAAAGACGTTGTATTTTTCTCGCGTTTTTGAAAGATATTTCCCTCATAAGGCGCATCAAAACTTAGCATGATATCTACACGGTCTGTTCTTTCGTAGATATTATATGTAAGTAGATTAGAAGCCAAAATGGGCAAAAAAGATATTAAAAACGTAAGTAAAATTTTCATAAAAGCTCTTTTTTAAAGTATTGTATAACCGACTTAGAGTCTAAAATTTCATTGATACGGATGGCTAGGTTTTTCTCGTAAACCATAACTTCACCCTTGCCAAAAATTCTATTATTTATATAAAGCTCCACGCTCTCTCCTGCAGGCTTTTCAAGATCTACAACAGATCCTGACTCAAGCTTTAAAAGCTCATGCACGCTTATAGTAGTCGTGCCAAGTTCCGCGATGAAGTCAACTCCGATGTCCATCAACTCATCATAGCTTTTAAACAAGCCAACACTGTCTAAATTTTCTAATTTTTCCTCTTCACTCATGCTTTTTTATAGCCTATCTGAAAAGTTCGGTTTTTCATTTTATATATAAATTTTTCATCAAGCTTGACGTGAAATTTATCAACTTCACCGAGAAATTCCGGAGTTCCAAGCTTATATGCGTCATCTTCTTGTTCATTTAGTAAATTTTTTGCTTTGCCGATGATCATGTTTGCTATCTCTTTGCAAAGATCATCAAGGTCATTTCCCTCAAATTCTTTAACTCCAAAAAACGCTTCTAGAAAAATTCTTAACGTATCTTTTTTAAAAAATAGATAAAAATGATACTCTTCTTTGCCTTTATATACAGGAATACTAGCACCATAAAAGCCGTTTCCGATACTTGACCCACTTTCTAGCTTAAAGCCTAAAGTATCAGAGCAAAGATATCTAGTTGATACGTCTATAACGTTTTTCATCTTATTTCCTTAAAAATTTATAACCTCTATTATACTTTGCATTTTCTAAAAAGGTTATAAATTTAGAAACCAAGCCAGCGCCGCACAAGGTAACATTATCACTGAAAATTCGCACTCATACGGGTAGCATTATCAAAAAGGATATGAAATGAACAGACGAAATTTCTTTAAATTTAGCGCCCTGTCTGCTGCTGGCACAGTCGTAACGGCAAATAATGCACAAGCAAGCGAAGTTAAGGACAAAGCAATGGCAAGCATTATCGATATTGATCTTTGCGATGGATGTAAAGACTTTGATATACCGCGTTGCGTAAATGCTTGTCGCACAAAAAATGAGCAAATTTTTCCTGTTCCTAAAAAACCCATCATGCCGTATTTTCCTCAAAAGAAATTTGAGGACTACTCAGATCAAAAAGATAATATCTCACGCCTAACGCCATATAATTTTACCTATATAGAAACGCTAAAGATTGATGAAAAACAGGTATTTATACCGCGCAGATGTATGCACTGCGATCATCCACCATGTCAAAAGCTCTGCCCTTTTGGAGTCATAGGCAAAAGCGACGAGGGTGCTGTAAGTATAGATAAGGATTTTTGCGTTGGCGGGGCAAAATGCAGAGATGTCTGCCCTTGGGGAGTGCCGCAACGCCAAGCAGGAGTTGGTATATATTTAAAAATTATGCCTAAACTTGCAGGCGGAGGCGTGATGTATAAGTGCGATATGTGTGCGGACTTACTTGCTAAAAACCAAAAACCCGTATGCGAAACGGCATGCCCGAAAAATGCCATAAAATTTGGCAAAAAAGATGAGATATTTGCCATTGCAAACGAGATGAAAAAGAGCCGTTTTATATACGGCATGAATGAAAATGGCGGAACCTCCACTATATACGTAAGTTCGGTTGATTTTAACACCATAGACGAAGCTATATCTAAAAAATATAAAGACAAGTCAAAATCCGGGATAATGGATATGAAATTTCACACAAATCCTCTGCGCAACTCTCAAAATCTTGCAATGGCTACGCTAATAGCCCCTATGGCTGCATTAGGTGCTGCAAGCATAGCCGTCATAAAGAGCAAAAAGGATAAAAAATGAATGATAAAGTCATTAGACAGAGCCTGCAAAATCGCATAATCCACTGGGGTATAGCCTTTAGTATTTTTGGGCTAATTGTCACGGGAATTTTACAAATGCCGGTAGCAAAAAGATATAATATAACTAAAGTTTTTGAGTGGAGTGGGGATTATTTTTTTACTCTAAATTTGCACTATATTTTTTCGGCTACGTTGATATTTTTTAGCTTTTATCACATCTTTTATCATGGACTAAAACGTGAATTTGACATAGTTCCAAGAAAAGCAGATATCAAAAATAGCTATCTTGTCATAAAAGCAATGATAAAAAAAGACAAAGAGCCTCCAAGCCCAAAATACCTGCCAGAACAGCGTATCGCCTACGCGGCAGCCGTGTTTATCATTGCTCTTCTTATCGTAACTGGACTAATTAAAGCGTATAAAAATTTATTAGGATTTGATATATCAAATTCACTCTATACCTGGGCGGCCACTTTACATAACGTAGGCCTTGTTTTGATAATACTTTTTATCATAGCTCACTTAATGGCATTTGTCCCAAAGGCAAATAGAGCACTTTTAGGCGGTATGTTTAGCGGTAAAATAGATAAAAAATACGCAAAACACAGACATAGTTTATGGAAAATAGAGTAGAAATTTTTAAAAATTTAAGCTACTTTTAATTTTGGTAGTAAAAATGAAAAAAGAGCCGAAACAACGCAAACTAACGATATAGCGTAAAATGTATATGTTATGGTGTAAGTGTCGGCTATCTTGCCAAAAAACGGTGCGGTTATCCCGCCTATACTAACGGCAAGTCCTAGTGTAACACCGGAAGCTAGCCCTATGTGATTTGGTAAGTAACTCTGCGCTAAAACAACCATAGGGCTATATGACATACCCATAGCGGCTCCAAGCGGTATAATCACGGCAAGTGCCATATAAAAGTTGTCATTTATTGCAAATAAAAAGATCGAAAATAACAAAAAAGTAAATGCAGACTTGATAACCGTGTGGTATCCGTATCTATCAGCCAGCACCCCACCAAGAAGCGTGCCCGCCGCAACAATAGCATAGTAAGTGCTTAGTATAACGCTCGCGCTTGAAGCGGAATTTCCAAATTTACTTATAAAAAATAGAGCCAAAAACGTGTTTATACCGTGAAAAACTATAGACCTACTCATGATCACAACACAAAGATAGCCAAACGCACTCCAGTCATCCTTACTCTCTTTTTGCACTATCTTTTTTGTTTTAATATATGTCCCAAGCTCGCTTATGCCCTTATAATGATATATAAATAACATAGCAAAGATAACTTGAGGCAACAAAAACCATATCATGCCTCTAAGCCCAAAAAGATAAACAACTAAAGATACGAATACCGGACCCAGTGTAAAACCTAAATTTCCGCCAAATGAAAATATACTAATATTAATCGCACGGTTATTATCGTTTGAGGCTTGGTTGATGATCTTTGCGGCTTGAGGATGAAACATCGCCATGCCTATACCGCTTATCGTTACAGCAAAACAAAGTAGATAAAAATTTGAGCTAAATCCAACACAAGACATACCGCCACCTGCTAGTATAAGCCCGATCAAAACTATATATGGGGTATTTTTCTTATCGTTTATATATCCAATAAACGGCTGGACAAACGAGCCTATGATATTTGCATACAAAACAAGCATGGCTGCGGTTGTGTAGTCATAGTTATAAGTAGCGATCAAAAATGGCAAAATAGCGCTTAATGCACCTTGATTAACATCAGAGCAAAAATGCCCAAAAGATATTAGGTATTTATAAATTTTGTTGTTTGTCATTTAATTTTGCCGAGAGTTAAATTTAAAGAGGGGCTTCTCCCTCTTTAAATTTAAAAAAGCTCCGAGATCTTATCCATCAGCTCTTTGCCGCTGTATTTTGCCGTTAGCTCAACTATCGCAGTGCCGATTATCGCACCATCGGCATAGCCTTTGACCTCATTTGCATCAACGCTATTTTTAACACCAAAACCAACTGCAACAGGCAGGTCGCTCTTTGACTTTAGCTCCTTTACCAACATTGCCAAACGCTCATTACTGGCACGTTTTGAGCCGCTTACTCCAATAGCGCCGATAGCGTAGATAAATCCAGATCCAGAAGTTAAAATTTTATCCGTTCTATAGGCTGAAGTTACGCTAATAAGAGGCACAAGCGCTATCTTATGAGCCGTGCAAAGTTTGAAAAATTCACCATTTTCCTCATAAGGCAGATCAGGCACGATAAGCCCGCTTACACCGTATTGCGCGCATGTTTTTACAAATTTTTCCATGCCGTATGAAAATATAAGATTAAAATATATCAAAAACACTATCGGCTTGTTAAATTCACCCTTGCACTCTTTTAAAATTTCAAACACACTATCGGTATTTACGCCGTTTGCTGCTGTAGTAAAACTTGCCTCGGCTATAAGCTTGCCGTCTGCTAACGGATCTGAGTAAGGCACTCCAAGCTCAAGCAGATCAAGCGAACTTTTGTCATAATTTCGCAAAAATTCTTTCGTGTGTTCTATGCTTGGATATCCTGCGACGATATAGCCGATATTTGCCTTTTTGCCATTAAATGCTTCTCTTATCTTATCCATAAATTTTTCCTTTTTCATAACCCATTATCGTATCCATATCTTTATCGCCCCTACCTGAAACGTTAACGACTATCGTCTTTTTAGACTCTAAACTTGGGCAAAGCTTTTCTAAATACGCCAAAGCATGCGAGCTTTCTATCGCAGGAATGATACCTTCAAGCCTTGTCGTAAGTCGCAATGCATTGACACACTCATCGTCAGTTATAGCGTAGTATTTTACACGCTTTATATCATGCAAATGTGCGTGTTGCGGACCAACACCAGGGTAGTCAAGTCCTGCAGATATGCTATGAACCTCCTCTATCATGCCGTAAGCATCCTGAAGCACCATGGTTTTCATGCCATGTATAATACCCTCACGACCGTTTGTAAGAGTTGCCGCATGATAAGGAGTGTTAGCACCAAGACCTCCTGCTTCTATGCCGATTAGTTCGGTGTCTTTATCATCTAAAAATTCGTTAAAAATTCCTATCGCGTTACTTCCTCCGCCAACACAAGCGATGATATAGTCAGTCTTTATGCCATAGTCTTTAAGCTGGGATCTAGTTTCACGCCCTATGATACTTTGAAAGTCGCGCACCATTTTTGGATAAGGATGTGGACCGACAGCCGAGCCTATAACGTAAAACACGCTTTCTATCTCATTTACCCATGCTTGTATCGCAGCCGTTGTCGCCTCTTTTAGCGTCTTTAGACCATCTTCTATGCTAACAACGTTTGCTCCAAGAAGCTGCATGCGGTAAGCATTCAGTTGCTGTCTAGCGATATCAACCGCACCCATATATACATCACACTCTAGCCCTAAAAGTGCCGCCGCAGTCGCACTAGCAACGCCGTGTTGTCCCGCTCCCGTTTCTGCTATGATCTTTTTCTTACCCATCTTTTTAGCAAGCAAAGCTTGCGCTAAAGCGTTGTTTATCTTATGCGCTCCTGTATGGTTTAAGTCTTCTCTTTTTAGATAAATTTCATGCCCATAATGCTCACTTAGGCGCTTTGCATAATAAAGCGGACTAGGACGTCCAACATAATTTTTAAGCAAGTCGTCTAGCTCTGCTTGAAATTGTGCGGTAGATGCGATACTTTCATACGCACTTTCTAGCTCATCAAGCGCAAACATCACGGTTTCAGGCACAAACTGACCGCCGAATTTTCCAAAATACGCCTTTTTATCCATATTTTTTATCCTTTATTCTATTTTCATTTTGTTATTTACTATAGCGGCTAGCACGGCTACCTTGCTTGGAATTTTTATAAATTTTTCATCTTCAAGCTTGCTATTTGCATCTATTACAAGTGGATTAAATTTTAACGCCGCGCATGCGTTGTTTTCATCTATCCCACCTGCTATACCAAAGCTAAACGGCTCTAAATTTTCAAGCTTTTGCCACTCAAAACTAACACCGTTTCCGCCTAAATTTCTTCCTTTGCAGTCATAAAGCACCATGTCGTTTGGTTCATTTGTTTTTGGAAGATCACCCTCTGAGACACTTAAAACACGCCAAACCTCAACATCTAAATTTTTTAGACCAAGATATAAACTTTGGCTTATTTCGCCATGAATTTGAGCCACATTAAGCATTGCAAATTCACAAAGCTCAACTATCTCGCTATCGCTTTGTCCCGCAAAAACACCTACACACTTCCTATCCCGCTCCCGCGCTAAGGCTGAAATTTCCTTTGCCGTATCAGGAGCTACTTGACGCACACTTTGTGCAAATATCACGCCTATATAATCAACATCAAATTCAAGCACATCAAGCGCTTCTTTGACGTTTTTAATACCACAAATTTTAAGACGTGTAGCGTTTAAAGAACTCATAGGATTTCCCGCTTTCTATCGCTTCAAGCACGATCTCTTTGGCATCCATAGGTGTTTTAACCACGTCTGCCGCATATAGTGCAAACATTGCGTTTAGCACGACTATATCAAGCTTTGCGCCCTTTACTTCGCCTCGCAAAGTCGCTTTTAAAATTTCGGCGTTTTCTTCGCCTGTGCCACCCTCTATGTCGGCGTGAAACGCTCTTTTAAAGCCAAATTGCTCCGGTGTTATGCGGTATTCTAAAATTTTACCGTCTCTTACCTCATGAACTAACGTCTCATCGCAAAGTGTGATCTCATCCATGCCGTCCATACCGTGAACAACCAAGGCGTGTTTTCTACCAAGCTTTAAAAGAGTCTTTGCCATTAGTTCGTTCACCTCTTCAAGATAGTTGCCCACCATTTGAAATTTAAGTCCTAAATTCGGGTTTAAAAGCGGTCCTAGCATATTAAAGCAAGTGCCTATTTTCAGACGATCACGCACCTCTTTTACCTCAGCTGTTATTTTATGGAAAAACGCCGCATGGAAAAAGGCCAAATTTTCATTTCTGATCCTCTCGCGATTTTCATCTATGCTTGCGCTTAGTTTTACACCTAGCGCGCTTAACGTATCGCTACTGCCGCTTTTGCTTGTTATGGCTTTATTGCCGTGTTTTGCAACCTTTACACCAAGACTAGCAAGTATAAACGCAACCGTAGTTGAAACATTTATAGTTTTTAACCTATCGCCTCCGGTACCAACTATATCAAACATATCGCTTGGGTCATTATAAGTTATGGAGTATTTTAGGATATTTTGCACCAAAGCCGCAACGCTTTCAGGATAAAGGCTCTTTTCGCTTATAAGCACAAGCAAGCCGGCCAGCTGAACAATGTCGTATTCTTTATCGTTTATAGCTTTGCAAATAACAGCGTAATCAGCCCCATCAAGCATCAGACCCTTTTGTAGTTTTATCATAAATGGTGCAAAATTTACCACTTCATTCTCCTTTATCATCTCTTTTTTGTTTATATTTAAAAAATTATCGATTATTTTTTTGCCATACTGTGAAAAATAGCTTTCAGGATGAAACTGAACACCGTATATTGGGCGATCTTTTACCTTTAAAGCCATCACTACGCCATCATCACTTACAGCCAAACACTCTAAATTTTCGCTAAGTTCATCGACATAAAGCGAGTGATAGCGCATGACGCTAAATTTTTGCGGAAGTCCCGTAAATAATGGCTCGGCATTTAAAATTTCAATATCTGAAGTCTTACCATGAAGAGGCTTTTCAAGACGCTTTATCACACCGCCAAAACATAGTCCGATCGCTTGATGACCCAGACAAATTCCAAGTATCGGCTGGGTTAGATCTGACTTTAAAATTTTTAGACAAATTCCACTATCTTTTGGGTGTTTTGGGCCCGGGCTTAAAATTATTTTTGTAGGATTTAGTGACTTTATCTCACCAAGAGTAATTTTATCGTTTCTAACACATAAAATTTCCTCATCGCTTAGATCCTCTAAATACTGTTTTACATTAAAAACAAAACTATCGTAATTATCAATTAAAAGTATCATCTTACCTCTTTGCAATTATCTCTAAAAACCCTAACGACACTGGCGCGTTTATGGCAAATTTCAGCGTATTCATTCTTTGGAGTAGAGTCATAAACTATACCAGCACCGGCTCCCACAAAAACATCTCTAAAGCCTTTTGTGTCGGTCTTTGCATTAAAAAATGCCGAGCGTATCAATATCGCCATTTGCACGTCACCGTTAAAATGTAAAAATCCTATACCGCCGCCATATATGCCTCTTTGAAGACCTTCAAGCTCAGATATGATCTGCATGGCGCGAATTTTTGGCGTTCCACTAAGTGTTCCTGCAGGAAAAATACTTCTAATAACATCAAGCCACGAAAGGTTATCGCGGCAAATTCCATAAACCTCGCTTACGATATGCATAACACTCTCGTAATACTGAATATGCATTGGATTTTTTACAACTACGCTTCTTGGCTTTGCCACATGTCCGATATCGTTTCGCGCCAGATCTATTAACATCTTATGTTCGGCTAGCTCTTTTTCATCGCTTAAAAGATCGTTTTTTAACCTCTCGTCTTCATTTGCATCGCTTCCTCTTGGACGAGTTCCTGCTATCGGTGCAACGAAAATTTTTTTATCTCTCATTTCAAAAACAAGCTCAGGCGAAGAGCCTACGATATCGCCGTAAGGTGTGGGAAAATGAAACATATATGGGCTTGGATTAAGCGTGCTGAGTTTTTTATAAAACTCCACGCTATCTAAATTTGATGAGATTTTTAGCTGTTTTGCAAGAACAACTTGGAAAACATCGCCCGATCTTACATACTCTTTAGCTTTTTCAACAATATCTTCAAAATGTTTCTTTTCGGCATCTAAATCTGTTAAAATTTGAAATTTTGCCTCTTGATATTTACTCTCTAATGGCTTTAGCTCTTTTAAAAACTCGTAATAATCATTCTTATCGCCGTAAAATGTATAAATTTTACTCACTTTATCAAAATGTAAATAAGCATTTGCATTTGCGTAAAAAAACTCCGGAAATTCATATGCACACTCGCTAGGCTCGGCTATATCTTCAAAAAATTTAACACTTCCGTGAGCAAAAACACCAAAAAGACCCGCAAACGGAGCTTGGCTCTTTTGAAGATTTGCATTATAATATCCCACGAGTGCGTCTAAATCATAATTTTTAGCGTCAAAATATTCGCAGTCTATGCCGATTATCGCTTGAAATTTATCTTCTGCAAGGTAGCTTTTAGGGAATTTGTTTTTGATCTGTTCGTAGTAAAAAATCGGTTCATATAAGAGCATTTGATTTCCGTTATAAAATTTTACTTTCATTATAAATAAAAAAGCTTTGCATTTTTTAAAATTTAAAATTCTTTTTACATTTTAAACAAAATCAATACGCATTTTACACAACTTTAAATTCATTTTGATAAAATTCAAGTTTTATAAGGACTTACCATGCTATTTGCTCTTTTGTTGATTGTTGGCACATTTGTGGGCTTTATCTCGGGATTTTTCGGTATCGGAGGCGGGACTATCATAGTGCCTATCATGCTAGCTTTAGGCTATAACATCAAAACTGCTATAGGCATAAGCATAACGCAAATGTTAATGGGTGCTATCTTTGGCTCATACATGAACTATAAAGCCGGTCTTTTGCGTCTAAACAAAGGAATTTATCTAGGTCTTGGCGGCATGAGCGGGGCTAGTCTTAGCGGATATATCGTGGAGCTTGCACCTGAAATTTTACTAGAGAGTATCTTGCTTGCGACATTTGCTTTTTCTATTTTTAAACTTTATTTTACAACCGTCAGTGAAAATTCTTCACCAAATACTTCAAATTTATTGCTATTTTTAGTAGGTTTTTCAGTTGGAGCTATAGCAATTAGTATCGGTATCGGCGGAGCGGTTTTTATAACACCTATTTTGGTTGGATTTTTAGGGTATGAGATGAAAAAGGCGATTTCCATGGGCGTCTTTTTTGTTATGTTTGCTTCTATTTCGGGATTTATTTCTATGGCATACCATGGGCACGTGGAGTATGCAGAGGGCTTTACTTTGGGTATCGGTGCGCTTTTAGGAGTTTATTTTGGCACAAAAACAACTCACAAAACAGACAAAAAAGTTCTTAAAAAATGGTTCTTACTTCTTTATCTGGTCATGAGTTCGTTGATGATAAAAAAGATATTTTTTAGTTAAAATTCTCTAAAAAATACGCCTCGCTTAGCTTGTTGCTAAGCTTATTTAAAAACTCATCCGCATTTTTTAGAGCAAGCGAGGTTTTTATCTCTTCAAGGCTATTTTGACCATCAAATTTTAATGCCGCTTTAGCTTCGCTAGGAGTTAGCTCAACTTTTAAATTTAGCTCATTTGCAAGCAGTATCACAGGACTTGGCTCGTTTATAAAATACTCAAGATAACGTGCAACACAAGGTTTTATGCGAATTTTGCCCTTTTTGTATTTTACATGATGAAATTTCTTTGGCGCTATGCTAACATTTTGTGTGGCAAAAATTTCGATAAGTTGCGAATAAGTGCTTTGCAAATCCTGCTCTAACATATTTGATAGCTCTGACAAATTTAAACTTTGCGGATATGCGTTTTTTAATGCCTCATAAACTGCGTTACCGCTTTTATCGTCTCTTGAGTGAAGGATAAAATTTAATTTACTAAATTCATTCACGCCGATATCCATATCAAAGTCACTCTTGCCGCCTAAAATTTCACTCTTCATAACAAGACTTTTTCTAAACGAGCGATTAAGCATAAAGTCCCTCATCTGCTCGCCCTCTATACGACTTGGGTAGTTTTGCGAGATATGAGCGTCAAAGCGGTAAATCCCAAGACTGTTTCTAAAAATGTCATCAAGCCCTGCATCTATAAGATAGCAAAGCCCGCTCTTCTTAAGAGAAGCGGCAAATTTATAAAAATACATTGGGTCATTTGAAGTCTCTAAAAAATCATGCAAAACATAATAGTCATGTCCTTTTTTGATGATATTTTGCAAGAAATTTGCCTGAGTTAGTAAAAGCTGGGTGCTATCCCTTAGGGTCGGATCATTTTGCGCTTGTAAATTTATTCTAAGATAATCACTTAAAAATTTAAGCTCTTTTTTTGCTTTTTCAAGTCTACTTGTTTGATCTTTTTGAGTAGATGAAACAAATATCATATAATCACGCAAAATATCAAAACTCTTCCAACCCGGATAGACATTATATGAGATATAGGCTATGCCATTTTGGCTTAAAAGCTCGTGTATAAGGCGTAAGATAGCCTCTTTAACCTCATCGCAAACCCAGCTATAAAGCCCATGTGCGATAATATAGTCAAATTTGCCAAGCTCTTTCAACTTATCTTTGTCGATACTTAGGATATCTTTTTCGATAAGTTTAAAATTTTCAAGGCCCATGCCTTTGGCTATCTCGTTACCGACTTTAACCTGAGTGCTTGAGATATCAATACCAACAATATCGGCTTGGCTGTTATGGACTGCAAATGGAAGGATATTGCCACCGTAAGCGCAACCAAGCTCAAGCACACGAGCGGTATTTGCCTTTGGTGCATCTAAGCCTAAAAATTCAGCTACCGACTGAAGTCTTAACGGCGAGCAGTCTGCAAACGCAGCTGAAAAATAAGGGAATTCATCATAGTATTCTTTTACGTTTTGCATTTTTATCCTGGATTTATTGTTATTTATGCTTTTTGTAAAACATAAAGCATCTCTTTGACGTAAGTATCTCTTGCGCCCAAATTTCTACTACCTCTAAAGGCGTTATATCGTTGTTCTAAAATTTTTAGTTCGCCCATTTTGGCAAGATTATGGACAAAATTTTCTCTTGTTATAAAGCCCTCTGAGTTAAACGAGATAAGTACAAACCGCGCTTTTAGTGAATTTATAAGGTCAAAAAATGCTTCGGGCGCTTTTGTCTTTTGGTTGTAAACAGAGCGGTTCCAGTCTTGCGAGATACCGGATACTTTTGAAATTTCACTTGGTCTTTCGTTTTTAGCGATCAAATTTAGCATGAAGTAATTTGAACTATAAGGGTGCTGGTTATAAGGAGGATCAAGATATACAAGATCAAGCGTGTCAAGATCTGAAACAATGGCGTTTGCATCCTTTTGAAACACCGTATACGGCACACTAAAATTTGAAAAAACAGGCATTTTAAGCAAGATATCGCCGGTTATTCGTTTTAATGCGTTTTGCCCCTCTCCTCCGTATTGTCCTATGCCCTGTTTGTTTTTATAAAATCCCTTAAACACGCCGCTTGTATTTGCGCGGTTGCTAGCCTCATAAAGCAAGGGTGCGATAAAGAATTTTTGCATTTCACAAGGTAGATCATCGATCAAATTTCTAGCCGTATCGATAAATATCGCATTTTTTCTAGTGTAAAAGGCACGTTCGCCTTTTTGTATGTTTTTATCATCTTTTGGCGCATAAAGCTCTGTTATAAACCCTGGCTTTAGTTCCTTGTTTATACGCTTTACAAATGCTTGATATGATGCTTTTAAATGTGTCTTAAACTCTTCATCGGCATTGTATAGATAGCATTCGTTTGCTATACGCGAGTAAAGCTCGATGTCGTTTGCTATTATAAAATTTGAATGCTGTTTTAAAAACCTAGCCACTATGCCAGAGCCTGAAAACAGATCACCACAGCTAAGTTTATCTTTATCAAGCTTGCTCTTGGCATACTTTACGCCCTGCCCGATAAGCCCGAGCAAGGCGCGTTTGTTGCCAAGATATGTTAAAATTTGTTCTTTTAAAAAGGCGGGATTTTCAGCCATTTTTACGAGCAAATTCTTTCATAAAATCAACCAAAACTTTTACATCGTTTTGACTTACGGCATTGTAGATTGAAGCACGTATGCCACCTAAATGACGATGTCCTTTAAGCCCTAGCATGTTGTGTTTAAGCGCTTCTTCTACAAACAAAGGCTCAAGGGTGGCATCAGGAGTGATGTTATAGCTTACATTCATTACTGAACGATGCTCTTTTTGTGCGTGTCCTTTGTAAAAGCCACTAGATTCGTCAATCGCATCATAAAGCAACTTAGCCTTAGCGTCATTACGAGCTTTTATGCCTTCTAGTCCGCCATTATCCATTATCCACTGCATTGTTAAATTTAATAAATATATCGCAAATGTCGGCGGTGTATTATAAAGACTTTTTGCGTCCGCATGGGTTTTGTATCGTAAAAATGTCGGCACATTTTGACTACTTACGCGCTCTATCAAATCCTTTCTTATTATCACGATAGTTACACCACTAGGACCGGCATTTTTCTGTGCTCCGCCGTATAAGATACCAATATCACTAAAATCAAGTGGCTGCGAGAAGAAGTCACTACTTGCATCAACAACAAGCGGTGCTTTACTTTTTGGAAGTGCTTTATACTGAGTGCCATATATCGTGTTGTTTGAGCAGATATAAGTATAGTCTGCATCATCGCCAAATTTTATCTCGGGGATATAGCTAAATTTATCATCTTCGCTTGAAGCTGCGACACGGACATTTACACCCATTAGCTTTGCTTCTTTTATGGCCTTGTTTGTCCAAACGCCCGTGTTTGCATACTCACACACGCCGCCTTGACTTAAATTCATCGGTATCATAGCAAACTGCAAATGTGCTCCGCCTTGTAAAAATAGCACCTCATACTCATCGCCTATACCATAAAGCTTTTTAATCTTATCCATCGCGCCAAAATGCACCTCTTCATAGGTTTTTGAGCGATGTGAAATTTCCATAACAGAGTAACCCTCTCCTCTATAATCAACAAGCTCTGACTGCGCGTGTTCTAGCACGCTCAAAGGTAGTCCCGTAGGTCCTGCACTAAAATTTATCATTCTCATGTTTGCTCCTTAAATTTTGGCTGTTATCTATAAAATTTTTGCTTTTTTAATGGCGTTTTGTCCGACAAGTTCTACTTCGTCGCCCGCTTGCAACTCTTCAAGTATAGCATTTGTGTTATTTAAGCGCACTTGAATTAAGCCTTTTGTGCTCTCAAAAAAGCTCTGGCGTGCCTTATATGTAGCATTTAACTCATTTATCTTGCTCTCAAGCTTTAAAATTTTACCCCTTAAAAGCATATCAAGCTTTTGAGAACTTGCTAAAATTTGTGCTATTTTAAGATCAATTTTGACTTTTAGGGCATTCGTAGAAAGCTTTGCCATGATAAAATTTAGTCTATTTTCAAACTTTGAAATTTTTTGTAGCATAACCGTATCAAGCGACTTTTCAACAGCGTCTAAATATTGTAGAATTTCATTTTCATCTGGCAAAATTTGCATCATAGCAGCTGTTGGGGTCGGTGCCCTAAAGTCAGCCACAAAGTCACTTATGACATAGTCTATCTCATGCCCTATCGCCGATATTACAGGCGTTTTAGCGTCAAATATCGCCCTAGCAAGACCCTCATCGTTAAAACACCACAAGTCTTCCCTACTACCGCCTCCGCGCGCCAATATAATCACATCAACGCCATATCCGTCAGCTTTTTTAAGCGCACTTATGAGCGAGGTTGGTGCATTTTGACCTTGAGTTAATGCATCAAATATAAAAATTTCAGTCAGCTTCCAGCGAGAGTTAGCGACCTTTAGCATGTCTTGTAAAGCCGCAGAAGTTGCCGAAGTAACAAGTGCGACCTTACGAGGCATACGCATAAGTTGCTTTTTGTAAGACGCGTCAAAAAGCCCCTCTTTTGATAGCTTTTCTTGGAGTTGCTTAAACGCAAGTTCTAGCTCGCCCTCGCCGTCAGGACGCATGGATGAGGCGATAAGCTGATAGCTCCCGCTTGGTGTATAAAGCGAAATTTTACCGTAAATTTGCACCTTCATACCATCTTTAACGTCAAATTTAAGTTTGGCATTACTCATACGATACATTACGCACAAAATCGCCGCTCGCTCGTCCTTTAGTGTAAAATACCAATGCCCAGAGCCATGCTTTGTAAGACGCGAAATTTCACCGACTACTTCAACATACTCAAAATGCGTCTCAAGCAAAGCCTTAGCTTGTTCGTTTAACTCAGATACGCTTAGCATTTTGCACCGTTAAAATTTATTAAATCTTTGGCATAAATTTTTAGTGTATTCATAAATTTTTGAACGTTAATTACAATGTGTTTTTTCTTAAGCGTAGTAGATTTTAAAATTTTAAAATCAACCGCAGGCACAAGAAAAGACCAAGCGGTCATTAGCGCACTTTCTTTGCGATAAATAGCGTTGAGATATCCATACTAAAACCGCGACACACCTCAACTTCAAATCCCGCTTCATAAAGCTCATCACAAAAAGTCTTTGCGTCTAAGAAATTCTCTATCGAGCTTGGCAGGTATTCGTAAGCCTCTTTGTTTTTAGAGATAACTCCGCCTATACGAGGTAAAATTTTACTAAGATAAAAGTCCCTTATCGATGTTATAAGACCTTTTTTACTGCGTTTTGTAAATTCAAGCACAACCACATAACCGCCTGGTTTTAAAACACGGTTAAACTCACGTAGTGCAGCCTTACGCTCTACTACGTTTCTTATGCCATAACTTATACTTAAAATTTGAGCAAATTCATCACCTAAAGTCGTGTTATCCGCATAAGCTTCGATAAATTTAAAATCCGGAAATTTAAGTCTTGCAGCATCAAGCATGCCACTTGAAGGGTCAACCCCCACAAGCTCGTCTATATGAACTCCAAATTCACGTGCCATACTCTTCCAAATACCCATCATATCGCCTGTTCCACACGCTACGTCTACGATATTTATACTTTGTGCGCGAAATTTTTCAAGCATGTATCTGCAAGCAAATTTACGCCAGCTAACATCTATGCCAAGACTCAAAACACGATTTGCCAAGTCATAAGTAGGCGCTATCTCATTGAACATTTGAACTATTTTTTGTTGTTTTTCCATAAATTTTAAGACCTTTTTAAATGTAATAATACTTTAATTTTCGTGAAATTTTACATGTTTTTTCGACAAATTTTACCCTTTTTTGCAAAATTTCTTCTCTTAGTTTATAAATTTGTTTATAAATTTTTGACTGTAGTTTTTTCACTCTTTGGCTTGGCGGCATTTTGTCTAAAATTTCAAGCCATATATCGCGATCTTGAAGCGAGCCAAAAAGCTCTTGCATAAATTTAAGACGACTTTCGTATTTTTTAAAATTCCCGACATAAAGAGTGTTTGAAAAATACTCCATAGCATATCTTAAACGCTTAAGTTCGATCCTGATCTTATGAAATTTTTCGTTTGCACTTTTTTCATTTAGGGCCATGATCTTGCGCTCAAATGCCACAAGTTCTCTTCGTATATGATATGACGCGACTGTTTTTAGATCAAGCTTGGCTTTTGGACCGTTATAAAAGTCGCTTTCTTCTTTTAAGAACAACTCCCAATCATCTAAAAATTCATAATTTTTAACATCGCTTAGAAATTTTTTTATCTCTTCGCTCTCTTTTTCATTGGCTTTACTTATAAAATACACTATCTCATCAACATTTTTTTGAGAGCTCAAAAAGTCCAAAAATACATCAAAATCACGTTTTAGGTTTGTAGAATTTGCCAAAATTTTAAATTTATCACTAAAAATTTCAGTCGTTTTTTGGTCAAAAATATCACTAAACATACGAAGCAAAGAGCGATTTTTACGTAAATTTACGCGAAACTGATGAAGCACCTCCTCATCAAATGTCAAAAGATACTCATCTTTGTATTTTTTGATATTATTTAAAATTTTAAAAAACAAAACTCTAAACGCCTCTTTGCTGTCCATGTTAGGTGGAAATTTAAGCTCGACATCGCTATTTTCCAAAACATTAAAGATATTGTTTATACTAAAATTTACATTTGGATCGCCGCATATCGCAAGATTTTTATTTTTATATCTTGCATCACATGTAACATCGCTGTGTATAAAATTTGAAAAAAATTCAGGCAGCTTATAAAAAACGGCAGTTTGCTCATCTTTAAATTCAACCTCAAACGTGCAAAGTCCGTTTAGTTCAGCGTTAAAAATGTCGATATTGCAGGAGTTATTGTTTAGCTTAAAGAGATAACGATCTTTTTGTATAAGTGTGCCGATGCGATTTTTAAGAGCCTCTTTAAACTCTTTTTTGTCGCACTCGCACTCGTTTTCTTCGCGTATAAGTCCTTTGCCGATTTTAATGGTTTTTATAAATTTACCATCTTCGCTTCGGTATCTTATCTCTTCGTTTTTTGTGATTTTTATGTAAAATTGCAAAATTTCAAGGTGCTTAAATTTCAAACCTTCTTTTTCTAAGAAACTAATAATTTCAGCATCATGAAGCAAAAATTTACGCTCTATCTCTAAACCCATCAATGCCCCCTGAAATTTTTTATATATTTTATCAGGTTATGGCTTAAAATGCGAAAGAAAGCGCCTTTTATCTACAATGTTTACAGCTTTTTACACTCGCTACTATGTTTAATCTCTCTATGATATTGCAAAGTTTTTGCTCTAATTTCTCTTGGTATTTTCCAAGCTCAGAGTCTTCGTAGCTTACATCTTCAACATTTCCGCAACCCTCGCAAACAACGTGTATATGCGGATGCTCGTAGATGTCGTATCTTGGTTTTTGATTTACGATATTAACCTCGACAACAAGACCTTCATCTTTTAAGGTATTTAAATTTTTATAAACGGTTGCCAGCGAGATCGATGGGTTTTCTTTTAAAATTTCCTCATAAAGTTCATCGATAGTCGGGTGTGTGTGACGATCAAGTATCTTTAAAACACTCAATCTTTGCGGTGTCACTTTTAGTCCAGAGTGTTTTAACATTGATATATGCTGCATATTATTTCCTATTTTTTAGAGAATAATACTACATTTACTTTTAAAAATGGCTTTATTATCTAATATTAATTATCTAATAATAATTTTTGGGCTATTTGTTCTGCACTTATACCAAGATAGTTTTCAACTTCTGCGGTATTACCGTGTGGAATAAAAGCGTCATTATACTCAAAACTTGCTATAGATACGTCATAAATTCTATTGTCTTGCAAAAATGCGCTTAAAATTTCACCTACTCCGCCTTTTTTGGCGCTATCGCTAATGATATACCATTTTTTGCAGCTCTTACTAAGCTCCAAAAGCATCTCTTTATCAAGCGGCTTTACAAATACCAAATCAACAAGACTCACATCAAGGCTATCCTTGAGTAAATTTCTTACACTAAGACCCTTTGCAACAGCATTACCGTAACAAATTATCGCCGTGTCAGCGCTTCCTTTGATTAAAATTTCGCCTTTGCCAAGCCTAAAATCCTTTGCCTCAAATTCATCATTTAAACCAAAAGCTCCACGAGGATAGCGAAAAGCGCTAACTCCTTTGTAACGATAGGCAAATTCCATGGCTTTTTTCATGCTAGTTTCGCAACGTGGGGCAAACATCACAACATTTGGGATAGCGTTTAAAAAGCTTATATCAAAAGCACCCTGATGTGTCTCTCCGTCTTCTCCGACTATGCCGGCTCTATCCATAGCAAATGTGATATTTAATTTTTGTATACAAGCATCATGTATAAGCTGGTCGTATGCGCGCTGCATAAAAGTAGAGTAGATAGCAACGAACGGTTTAAAGCCCTCTTTTGCCATCGCCGACATTGAAGTTACCGCGTGTTGTTCAGCGATCGCCACATCCCAAAAACGCTCTGGAAATTTTTCTATCAAAGCGTCTAGCCCCGTGCCTGTTGGCATGGCTGCTGTTACACCGACGATGTCGCTATGCTCTCCAGCCATCTTTAAAAGATGTTCGCTAAATATTGCCGTGGCTGACTTGTTTGACTGTTTTTTTATAAATTCCCCGCTCTTTAGGTCAAATGGACCAACCCCGTGCCAACCGGCAAGATAACCCTCTGCATACTCGTATCCTTTGCCCTTTAAAGTCTGAACATGCACGATAACAGGCTTTCTCATCGCTTTTGCTGTTTCAAAAGTGCTTAGAAGCGAAGAGAGATCATGCCCGTTTACCGGACCTATATACTCAAGTCCTAACTCTTCAAAAAACATACCAGGAGTGATAAGTCTTATGCCCTCTTCCATCCTGCGCGCCATGTAAGCGGCACCGTCTGGCATATACTCTAAAAATTTCTCGACTCTGCCTTTAAATTTTTGGTAAAACTGTCCAGCCATCATCTGGCTTAAATACTTGCTAAGCGCGCCGATGGGTTTACTTATGCTCATTTCATTATCGTTTAGCACGATAACACATGGGTATTTTCGGTCGCCTAACTCATTTAACGCCTCATACGCCATACCTCCGCTAAGCGAACCGTCACCGATAATAGCAACAGGTATGCGGTCTTCATTCTTTAGTTTTATTGCCTTTGCTGCGCCCACGGCTAGCGATATAGATGTAGAGCTGTGCCCCGCGATAAAGTAGTCAAATTTACTCTCACTGGGCTTTGTATATCCGCTTACGCCTCCAAATTTACGCAAGGTATCAAACTGATCCCAGCGTCCGGTTAGTAGCTTGTGCGCGTAACTTTGATGGCTTACGTCAAATATAAAAGGATCTTTTTTGACATCAAAAATATAATGCATAGCTACGATGATCTCGACTGCACCGATATTAGAGCTTAAGTGTCCGCCGTTTTTGCTTACGGTTTGTAAAATTTTATCTCTAAGCTTATGGCAAAGCTCGTTTAGTTCTTCTAAATTTAATCTTTTAATATCCAAATTTTGCACTTACTCACCAACCAACATTTTTAACTTTTCAATCCTAGTTTCGATAGTCGCGTCAATGTTTCCAACCTCACTAATAATCACAACCCCACCCTTGCTAATAGCATCATCGGGAATGATTTTGATATTTTCTTTTGCACTAAAGTGCGACTTTAGATACTGAGCGTCGTCCGGATGAACTCGAATTTGGATATTTTTTGCATCGCTTAAATCACGCACCAAAGAGCTTGAGATATTTGTAGCTATGAGTGCCGAATTTGATGAAATTTCTTTTGCGACTATCTCTTTTGCTATTAAAGTAGCAGCATCGGCAAGTTCAGTCTCGCTCTTTTTTAAAAATTCTTCAAATTTATCATATTCGTCATCAAGTTTTGCAATAGATGATGTAAATCTAGCTTCAAGCTCAGCGATCTTAGCTTCATATGATGTGCTTGCTTGAGCTAAACCTTCGTTTCTGCCATCCTCTTTTGCGCGTAAAATTTCACTCTCAAGCCTTTTAGCAAATTCACTTTCTTGGTTTTCTATTTGCATTTGAAGCTTGATGATGTTTCCACTAAGTTCGTCAGTTTTTTTAAGCAATTCTTCAACAAAATTTACATCAAAACCTGCTTGAGGCTGGTTTAAACTTTGCTGTGGTTGTTGGAACTGGCTTTGCGCAGGCTGGATAGGATCAGACTCTTGCGTCTGTGCAACCTGGCTTTGCGGAGTAGCATACTCCACAGCAGGCTCGTCAGAAACCATTAACATCTCTTCGCTGTATTCGTTACCTCTGCTGTCATTACCCAGTACCTTAAAGCGGTAGTTCTCAACAAAATGCGTTGATGCATTTTCGTTTGTTATGACGCTACTTTTCATTTTCTACTCTATCATCTCGTCTGCTTCACCGACTTGGAATACTCCCTGCTCGGCTAGAGCTTGAACTGCTTCTACTATGCGACGCTGCGCCTCTTCGACATCCTTAACACGAACGGCTCCAAGATAGCTCATCTCCTCTTTAAACGCTTCAGATGCACGCTGCGACATATTGCCAAGGAATTTATCTCTAAGAGCCTCACTTGAGCCCTTAAAGGCAACCATAAGGTCTTTTTTATCAACATTTTTAAGAATTTCTCTAATGGCGGTATCATTAAGCGTGATAATATCTTCGAAAGTAAACATAAGCTCTTTGATTGTAGTTGCAAGCTTTTGATCGTTTTGTTCGATCCTCTCGATAGTTGTTTTGCTAGCTTTTTGGCCAAGGCGGTTAAGCACCTCTGCAACGGCTCTTGGACCGCCGACTTCGACTTTGTATGAGGTAAGACTTTCAAGTTTACCTTCAAGGACGGTAGAAACACGTTTGATAACAGACGGGCTGATATCGCCTAAATTTGCCATCCTAATCACAACTTCCCCTCTAAGCTCATCGCTAAAAAACGAAAGCGTTTCCGCCGCACTCGTAGAGTCCATGTGAGCCAGGATTAGCGCGATAGTTTGCGGGTGTTCTTTGATGATAAAGTCGGCTAGTTGCTGAGGCTTGATCTTACTAAGATAGCCAAAGCTTTTTGTATTTTCCATACTTTTTGCTAGTTTATCAAGGATCTTTTGCGCCACTTCGGCTCCAAAAGTTCGATATAAAATTTCTTTTGCGTATTCTAAACCACCGCTTCTCATGTATTGATTTGACTGCATGAGAGCATAAAATTCTTCCAAGATAGCAGCAGCTACTTGCTTGTCTATGTTTCTTGCGGTTGCGATATATCCCGATATATCAGTGATAACATCAACATCCATATGAGAAAATATAAGGCTCGTCGCCTCCTCACCAAGCTGAATAAGAAAAATAGCAATCTTTTCAGGCATGGAAAGGTCATCATATATCATCTTTTGTTGTTCGGTTAATTTTACTGACACTAAATCTCCTTGCGGACGTTAAAGTCACTATCGTTTCTAACTAGCTCTTGAAGTAACGACGCTATCTCTTCGTTTCTATCAATCACCATATTTCTTATCTTTTCAAGAAGCACATCATATCTAAGCTCATCCTCATTAAAGTCACCGCTAAGACCAAGTTGCTCCTCAACCTTTCGTCTTGCCGCCTTAAATTTCTCAAGTGTATCTTCCGCATCTGTCTCGATCTCTTCAAGCTGATCTTGTAACATTTGTGGATCGTCTTCTTTTGTCTCTTCAAGCATTTTCTGCATAAAGACAACGATGACCTTTTTATAAAACACATAAAGTAGTAGCACGACAAAAAGATATTTAAATATCGGCATAAACGGCATGATATAATTTTGCATAAAGCCGTTTACTCGTTGGTCTGTGCTTAAATCATCTTTAAATTTAAATTCAAAATTATCAAGCGTGACCTCATCACCTCTTTGCTGGTTATATCCAATAGCTTGTTTGATCAAATTTGTTATAGACTCTTTTTGTGCGGGTGTAAGCTCTACAAATTCTATCTCACCGGTATCTTTACCGTTTTCATCTTTTTTGCTTTGATACTTACCGTCAACAACGACTGCAGCACTAACTCTAACAATACTTGCAAACTGACCTTTTATGTTTGTAACTTTTTTTGAAACTTCGTAGTTTGTTTGTTGTGAGCTTTTATTGTATTGCTCTCTTATGTTGTCATCTTCAAGACCTTGAACCGGGCCTATATTACTAACGGCACCCGGTACTCCCTGGATCTCATTTGGAGAGGTTCCTTGACGTTTTTCTTCGATATTGCTTTCGCTTCTAACCACGTTGTTTGGGTCATAAACTTCACTCAAGCTATCTTTTTTATCAAAGTCAAATTCTATATTTACCTTTGCAACAACACGCTCACTACCTCCTACTATCGGAGAAAGAACATTCATGATCTTTTGCTCGTAGTTATTTTCAAATTCTCGCTTATATCTTATCTGCTGAGCGATCATCTCACTATCAAATTCGCCATCCTCTTCGCCAAGAGCTATGCCGTCTTGATTTACGATCTTGACATTTTCTATATTTAAATTTGTAACTGCGGCTGCGACTAAATTTTTAATACCAAAAATTTGCTTTGAATTTAGACTTATACCCTGCTTTAGCTCAACAACGATCGAAGCCGTCGGAGGTGCTTGGCGTTCGGTAAATACCGTCTCTTTGGGTATCGCGATACGCACGGTTGCTTTTTGTATAGTTGAAAGGCTTTCTATCGTTCTAGCAAGCTCTCCCTCTAGTGCACGTTGAAATTTCACGCGCTGTTCGGCATCGGTCGAGCCAAATTCTTGTTTGTCAAATATCTCAAAACCTATCTTGCTATCTTTTGGAATTCCAAGTGTCGCAACCGCGATACGTTCTCTATAAACATCCGCAGTAGGAACAAGGATAGTGCCTTCGTTTGCAAGCTTGTATTTTACTCCGTCTTTATTTAGTTGATCAACTATCAAGGCGGAGTCATTTGGGCTTATGTTTTCAAAAAGCACACTATAGCCTGCGTACGTATCGCCTCGCATATCTTTGTATATACTTAAAAAAACTAAAAATCCCACAACAACGACAACCGAGCTTGCCGCTACTATCCTCTGCTTTAGTGTTAGCTTTTGGTAAATTTGACTTATTTGCTGAAGTAATGCCCGAAAATCCATATCTTCACTTTAACATTTCTTTTAACTCTTTAAGCACCCTATCGTTTTGCCACGGCTGGCCTATGGTTATACGCAAAGCGTTCATGCCGTAACTTTTAAGATCCCTTAAAATTATACCTTTTTTTAACATTTTTTGCACTATTTCGCTTGCGTTTTGCTCTTTAAATTTAAATGTAATAAAATTAGTATAGCTAGGGATAAATTCTATATCAAATTCGCGAGCAAATTCCTCATATCTAGTCATCTCTTTGAAGTTATTTTCAAGAGATTTTGTAACAAATTCTTCATCTTTTAGGGCCTCTATCGCGGCTTTTAAACTAAGAGTTGTTATGTTAAAAGGAGAGCGGATTTTACCTAGTTCTGCTATTATATTTTCATCAGCTATACCGTATCCTACGCGCATACCGCCAAGTCCATAAGCCTTTGAAAATGTCCCAAGATAGATCGCATTTTTAAATTCATTTACGATCTTAGCAGGATCTATCCATTTTTTCTTATCTTTAAATTCCGCAAATTCATTATACGCACAATCAAAAACAACAAGTGTTTCTTTACTGATTTCATTTAAAAATTTATATACCTCGTCTGCATCCAAGCAGCCTCCAAGCGGATTATTAGGAAGGCATAAAAATATGATCGCGATCTCATCTTTGTTAGCTTTATAAATTTCTAAAAATTCAGTCAAATCATGCTCTTGTGCTTTCGTGCGATAAACTTTAGCCCCTACGTGCTTTGTGTAAATTTCATACATAGCAAAGGTTACGCCAGCCATCAAAACGGCATTTTTTTCATTTGCTTTTGCGTGTATGCAAAATTCTATCACCTGATCACTTCCGGAGCCTATGATTATATTTTTTGCACCGATATTAAATTTACTAGCTAGAGAATTTTTAAGCTCAAAGTAGCTATCGTCAGGGTATAAAAACGCATTTTTAGCCACATCTTTTATCGCGTTTACAACACGCTCGCTAGTGCCAAATGGGTTTTCATTGCTTGCAAGCTTTACAACATCTTTTGGTTCTATTCCAAACTCTCTAACAACAAGTTCTATAGGCTTTCCTGCTTCGTAATTTACAAGTTGGGCTAAATTTTCATTAAATTTCATTGTTCGTCTCCGTTTAAATAGCTTCCAAGCCAAGTGATCTCGGCACCGCATTCTTTTGCTAACGAAAAGACATTTTGGACTTTCTCGTCATCAACATGACCTTCAAAATCAAGATAGAAAACCGACTTAAATTCGCGTTGTTTTATCGGACGGCTTTCTAATTTTGTTATATTTATATTTTCATTTTTAAAAATTTGAAGTAAGTCCACAAGACTTCCGGGCTTATGATCAGTCTTTGCAAGTATCGAAGTCTTAGAGCCTTGTGCTTTTGCATTTTTAAAGTCACTTAGTATAAAAAATCTCGTTCTATTTGCCATATTATCCTCTATGGTGTCATAAAGAATAGGCACATTGTGAAGCTTTGCCGCTATCTTCGAGCAAATGGCTGCCGAGTTTGAATTTTTAGAAGCAAGATAAGCAGCTTCAGCGGTTGATCTTGACGGTATAAATTCCACATCCAAAAGCATATGATCTTCTAAAAATTTACGACACTGGTTATAGCCTTGGGGATGTGAATATATCTTTTTTATATCTTTTATGTTTTCGCACTCGCTTACAAAACTGTGGTGTATGTCAAGATAAAGTTCTGCAACTATCTTAATATCAGGGAATTTTCTAAAACAGTCAAGAGTAGCGCCCACTGCGCCTTCGGTGTTATTTTCGATAGGAACAACGCCGTATTTTACCTCTTTTTGAGCAAGTATATTAAACACGGCTTCTATGGTTGCAAGTGGCAGATAAGAGCTCATCGCACCAAATCTACTCTCCGCGGCTTGATGAGTATATGTGCCTTCAGGTCCGAGATAGGCTATCTTTTGAGGCATCTCTAAATTTCTGCTAACTGCAAAAATTTCAAGATATATAGCCTCTATCGCCGCACGGTTTAAAAGCCCGCCTTTACGATTTATTAAGCGGTTTATTATCGCTTTTTCGCGCTCGGGTCTATAGATAGGAGCGCCGCTTGTTTGCTTTAAAACTCCTATCTTTTTAACAAATTCCATTCTCTCATTTAATTTTGACAAGACAAGATCATCTATCTCGTCGATATTTTTACGAAGTTCGTTTAACTCTTGCATGTTTTTCCTACATCAAATCTTTTTCAAGCGCGACTATATCCTCAAAACTCTCTCTACGTCTAATAAGCCTATCTTCACCGTCTTGCACCGCTACTTCAGCTGCGCGAGCTCGTGAGTTATAGTTAGAACTCATTGTAAAACCGTAAGCCCCGGCACTTTTTACCACAAGCAAATCCCCGCTCTCGCATGCAGGTAGATTTAAATTTTTAGCCAAAAAGTCGCCGCTTTCACATATCGGTCCGACTACATCGCAAAGTCCGGCACTTGTGTTTTTGCCGACAACATTTACATCATGATATGCACCGTATAAGCTGGGACGGATAAGGTCATTCATCGCACCATCTACTACGATAAAACGCTTTTGCTTATTAAATTTCTCATACAATACGCTAGTTACGAAGTATCCTGCATTTCCCACGATAAAACGTCCGGGCTCGCAAACTATCGTTAGGTCTTGCGCGCTTAATTGTCCTAAAATTCCTTGAGCGTAGTCATACAAGCTAACATTGTTTTCATTTTGATAAACGATACCTACACCGCCTCCGACGTCAAAAAATTTAATATCTATATCAAGCGCCTTTAACTCACGCACAAGTTCGCTTACTATACCTGCCGCTTCGATGATAGGCTCGATATTTGTAAGCTGTGAACCGATATGAAAATGCACTCCGATAGGCTCTATATGAGGTGAGTTTTTAGCATAGATATACATTTTCTTGCCGGTTGTGATATCAACACCGAATTTATTTTCATTAAGTCCGGTTGAGATGTATGGGTGTGTTTTTGCGTCTACGTCAGGGTTGATACGTATGCTTATGCGAGCTTTTAAATTTAGCTCCTTCGCGATACTTTCAAGACGATACATCTCGGCTTCGCTCTCTAAATTTATCATTAAAATTTCGTTTTCAAGCGCCTCTTTTAGCTCGTCGTCGCTTTTACCTACGCCGCTAAATATGATTTGATACTTTTTGGCTCCCGCCATGATCGCGCGTCTTACCTCACCGATGCTTACGCAGTCAAATCCTGCTCCAAGCTCTGCTAAGAGTTTTAAAACACTTAAATTTGAATTTGCTTTTACTGCGTAGCATATCAGGGATTTTCTAGCGTGAAACGCATCTTTTAGCTCGTTGTATCTACTTTTTATATGATCAAAATCATAAACATAAAGAGGGGTTTTGTATTTTTGTGCGAGAGCTTTAAAATTCATAAAATAACCTTTGTTAAAATGGGTTGATTTTACAAAAAAAATGCCAAAATTTGGCTTAACGATGCGTTTTTAGAAGATAAAGAGCATAAAGCATGAGACCAAAAACTGGCAAAACTATGCCAAGCTCAGGCAAGATGACCGAATTTTGAGAAAATTTACCAAGCACAAACAGCAATCCCCAAACCACAAGCGTGCTCACAACAAAGACAAATGTAGCAAACGCAAGGTTAAAAAACCTACCCGTAACAGGCAGATGATAGTAAAGTATAAGCACTAAAAACGGTGCGAAAAACGGTGCTATCGCAAGCGTATAAAAAACCGACTTAGCTCCGTCAAGCTCAACACCTTCGTCTTTAAACGTAAAGATAAAATCAAGCACATCAGGTATACTAAAACTCGTTCTCTCACTCGTGTTTGCGCTTTGGATGCTTTTTGGGGTAAATCCCTTGAGCCCTTGACTGCGGGAGATATTTTGCACTTCAAGACCTTTTGCGCCAAGCTCTAAATTTGACGGCAAATATGTAACATTCATGTCTTTTAGTAACCATATATTATCTTGAAAGTCGGCACTTTTAGCAAATGCGGTTGAGACTAAATTTGTGCCGTTTATATCAAAAATTCGCAAGTCGTTAGCAGTTTTTTCAAGTAAATTTAGCTCTTTTATATATATAAATTTGCCCTCGAATTTTAAAAAAGTATCGGTTGTGCTTTTACCAAAAGTAGCATTTGCGATATTTTTTTGAAATTCGTATGCGTATGCAAACGGGGTGCAATTTAACCCAACGTATATAATCGTTACACATAAAGATATAAAAAACGGCGGTAAAATAAGTGCGTTTTTACTCACACCAAGAGCATAAAAACTGATAAGTTCGTTAGAGCGAACCATATTTATATGCGCTACGATAATAGCAAAAACAAGCGAGATCGGCATAACGTAAGATGTTGCCGTAAGCATTGTAAGACCAACATAAAGCAACTGCAAGTTTGCAGAACTCGGTAGATCTTTTAAATTTGTAAGTAGATCAATACCGACATAAAAAAGCTCAAGTGCAAGAAAGATTATCAAAAACGACTTTAGATAAACCCAGCCGACATATCTGGCATAAAGATTCATATCTCTACGCCTTTTTTGATGCTAAATTTCTGAGAAATAGCATTTATATCGCTTTTTAAAAGCTCAACTACGGCCTCTTTGCAGTGAATTAAAATTTTATCTAAATACTCTTTTTCGGCTTGGCTAAATTCGCCTAAAACAAAATTTGCCGCATTTCCCTTGCGTCCGATACCGATACGAACACGCTCATAGTCGTTGCCGATAAGATTATCGATAGACTTTATACCGTTGTGTCCGCCGCTACTTCCGCCTTTTTTAAATCTTACTGCGCCGAAATTTAGATCCAAATCGTCATGTATCACTATAATTCTATCAGGTTTATAAAAGTCATTTACGGCCTTTACGCTATTGCCTGATAAATTCATATAAGTTTGAGGTTTTAAAAGTAAGGTATTTTTAAATTTATAAAGTTCGCCTTGAAATTTAGCCGAACTAACATCGATAAATTCAGGACTCTTAAGTAGATCTATCAGCATAAAGCCGACATTGTGTCTTGTGTTTTCATACTGTTTTGTGGGGTTTCCAAGCCCCACGATAAGCGTCATCAACCAGCCTTATCTAGCTTTGATAACCCCAAGAACAGCAACACGATCCGTATCAACGATAGTGACACCTGCAGGAACTGCTATGTCACGAACCAAGATCGTATCATCAACATCAAGCTTACTAACATCTACATCAAATGAATTTGGTAGATTTTCAGCTGTACATTTTACTGCTAAACGACGTTTTGACTGGATCAAAACACCCTTGTTTTTAAGACCTATCGGAGTGCCTACAGGTTTAACAGGGACCATATATCTTGATACAACACCAGGAAGTGCCACTTTAAGGTCAACGTGTTTTAAGTCGTTTGTTACAACGTCTCTTTGGTAGTCAACAATAACAACGTTATATACCTTGTCGCCAACTTTTACATCAAACGCAAGGGTCTCTTTTTTACGTGCCTCTTTTATAAAGTCATTGACTTTAAATGCAGCAGCAATATTCTCTAATCCCTTACCGTAAATGTTCGCGATTAGATAACCATCTCTTCTTAAAGCCTTTGCAGACTTCTTACCGATACTCTCTCTAACGATACCTTCTAACATCGTTATCCTTTCATAAAAAATAAACGCCGAGTATATCTTAAATTTGTTAAATTTAAGATAAATTTAACCAACCGGTAAAGTCTAATTATAGCTTTATCGCCGGTATCGTGACGTTGTGTTTTGATTACAATTTTTTTAGTGCGATTATATCATTGCCGATATCGTTTATGTTTTGCTCTTCGTTTGATGTCTTAAATCTTGATAAATTTACATTTTTTATCTTTATCTCAAGATCGTTTCGTCTGCTTGACTTTTCTAACGCCTCATTGGCACTTATAATGTCGTCTGAGTAAAGCTCAAGCAAATGCTGGTCAAAAGTCTGCATACCATAGGTGTTTTTACTCTCGGAAATAGCCGTGTAAATATCATCAATCTTGTCATTTAATATCGTCTCTTTGATACGAGCGTTATTTATCAAAATTTCAACCGCAGCACGTCTTTTGCCATCTTTGGTTTGCGCAAGGCGCTGTGATATTATAGCGCTTAGAACCGATGTAAAAGTAAGTTTAACGCGGTTTTGCTCCTCTTTTTTAAACATATTTACGATTCTATTTATACTCTCTTTTGCGTCAAGAGTATGAAGGGTAGAAAGCACCAAGTGACCTGTTTCGGCAGCTCTAATCGCTGTTTCTATCGTTTCTAAATCCCTCATTTCACCTACAAGTATGACATCCGGGTCTTCGCGCAAAGAGGCCCTAAGCGCATCGGCAAAATTTAAAGCATCCTGTCCGATAGAGCGTTGGTTTATAATACTTAGTTCGTCCGAATAGACATACTCTATTGGGTCTTCAATGGTTATTATATGTTTTCTTTTGGTTTTATTGATGTGATTTATCATGCTGGCTAAAGTGGTTGTCTTGCCGCTACCAGTAGGTCCGGTTACCAGTATGATACCGCGATTTGTATTGTTACAAATTTTTTCAATCGAAGCAGGAAGTTTTAAGTCGTTAAAATTTGGAATTTTATTTGGTATTGTTCTAAAAACCGCCGACACACCTTCCATTTGGAAAAACATATTCACACGAAAACGATAGTCGGAATTCAGCTTATGGGTAAAATCAACACTTAAGTTATTAACAAGATTTTTAAAATTTGAGCGCAAAAGCTCTTTTGCTAGAGTGATACCATCCTCTCTTGAGAGAATTTTATCACTCATTTTTACTATCTCGCCGTTAAATCGGCCTCTGATATATCCGCCTGACTTAATGTGTAGGTCACTTCCTCCGCCATCTACTAGACGTTTTAGGTATTCATTTAACTCATCTCTTAGCTTAAAGTTGAGCTTGCTGACATCAACGTCAAATTCCATATTTCTCTCTTATTTTAGAGTCTTCATAATATCTTCAAATGCAACCACAAAGGCTTTTAGTCCATCATTTAAAAGCTCTTTATAAGCAAAGTTCATATCGATATCGGCATTATTTACAACTTCAAAAAAGCTCTCTATGCTCTCTTTGCTAGGGGCTTTTTTAGGTGTCGCTTTCTCTTTTATAAATTCTTTTATCGTATCAAGCGGAGCTGTATTTATCGAGTTTTCATACATTAGCTCACGAACATAATAATCAGCCCTTAGCTCACCGCCCTTAACGCCTGTGCTAGCAAAAAGCGCGCGAACATTTGGTAAATTTCTATCTTGTATGATGTGATAAATTTTTGCGGCGTTCATTATGCCAATTTGCCCTTTAGGTAGGCTTTTTTGCGCCATTTTCTCATCAAGAAGTCTATCAAAACGGCTAACAAAAATACTTATAACGCCTTTTGGTAGCGGAGTATTTGGGAAGCGTCGCTTATAAATTTCAGCTCCTGCCTCAAAAGCGTCAAGACAATTTTGTGCTTGCTCAGGTGAAAAGATAAGAGTTGCATTTACGCTTATACCTTTTGCCATAAGCGCGCTCATAGCTGTAAAACCCTCTTTTGTGGCAGGAACTTTTATCATCACATTTGGCATGCCGATACTTGCATGAAGTCTAACACCCTCTTCTATGGTTGCATTTGTATCATCTGATAAATTTGGATCAACTTCAATACTAACAAAACCGTCGTCATCATTTACGTAATTTTTAAGCATCTTACATGCAGCCATCTTAATATCTTGAGTAGCCAATGTCTCGTAAATGCTTTTTGGATGGCGTTTATCACTTTTTAATATCGACTCTTTATACGCCTGTGAACTTGAAAAAGCGCTTTTAAATATCGCCGGGTTACTTGTAGCTCCGTTTATAATCTCTTTATTTAAAAGCTCTAAAAATTCATTATCCAAAAACTCACGTTCAATAAAATCACACCAAAGTGAAAATTTTACATTATTGTCATACATTTTTAATCCAATATCCTTAAAATTTCGCGAAGATCTTTTGTGTCAACACAGTGTGTTGCACTCTTTTTTAAAATTTCTTTTGCGCAAAAAGCAACACTAATACCGGCATGCTTAAACATCGAAGCATCATTTGCGCCGTCTCCTACGCACATAGTTTCATCTTTACTAACACCTAAAATTTTTTGCATACGCTTAATCATCTCACCTTTTGAGAAACCAAACATCATTTCGCCGCCCACGAGCCCAGTTAAAACACCGTCTTTTTCATGCAAGATATTTGCAAAGCTCTCATCATAACCGATCTCTTCACGCATCAAATCAGTTGCTATATGAAAACCGCCGCTAAAAACGATAACCTTTATGCCACGCTCTTTTAGCCCTTTAACAAGCTCTTTTGCACCGTTCATTTGCTTTAAATTTGAACAAACTTCACTTACCAATGAAGTTGGCATGCCATTTAGCAAAGCCACTCTTTTACTCAAGCTTTCAAAAAAGTCAAGTTCGCCTTGCATAGCCTTTTTGGTTATCTCTTTTACTTTATCTCCTACACCGTAAGCATCGGCGAGAATATCTATTGTCTCGCCGTCCATTAATGTGGAGTCAAAATCAAAAACACAAAGCTTTATCAAATTTGACCTCTACTTTAAAAATCGCGCTTTAAAAGACTTTCGACCTTTAAGATCGTAAGGATGTTTTGATCTCTTTTACCGATACCATAAATCATGCCTTTATCTTTTATCAAAGTCTCAGGCGGCGGATCTATCCTGTTTCTATTTATACGAATAGCCTCTGTTAGCCTATCTATAACAAAGCCTGCGATATTTTCCTCATCCTTCATAACTATGTAGCGAGTACTAGCGCTTTGCTTACTTGCATTAAGCGAAAAACGCTTTCTTAGATCGATAAGAGGGATAACATTACCCCTTAAGTTAAACACGCCAAGAACATACTCAGGCACACTAGGAACTCTTGTAAATTCTATCGGTTTAATGATCTCTTGTATGTTTAAAATAGGTATCGCGTACTCCTCTTCACCCACTACAAAACCAACTAGCTGGATAATATCCTCACTACTTTTTGAAGGCTCGTCGATCTGCTGTTTTTGCCTTTGTAATACTTCGTTTAGTTTATTGCTCATATCATACTCCCTACGGCAACTTTATATTTTTTCTAACAACGCTTTCAAGATACTCAGAAGAGTATGGCTTAGTAATATACTCAGTCATTCCTACCTCAACACCTCTAAGCCTATCTGTTTTTGACGTCCTTGAAGTAACTGCTATAAGCGGTAAATTTCTATATTTTGAATACTTACGAATTTCACCGGCTAAAGTATAACCGTCCATTCTAGGCATTTCTATATCAATTAAAACCGCGTCAAAAACGTGTTCGCCTGATTTTATTAAAGTTAAAGCTTCAACACCATTAGTTGCCTCTATGACAGTTACTCCAGTTGGCTCTAGTGATTTTTGCATTATCGTTCTATCCATTTTTGAATCATCAACGATAAGGACTTTATAATCACTCGGTTGCTCCTTAACTTTTTTGGCTTCTGCGTCTATTTCGGCTCTTATGTTTACTTTTATATCTTTTGCCATTTCCATCATTGCAGCAACATCGATAATAAGAGTAACACGACCGTCACCTCTTATCGTAGCTCCCGCAATACCAGGGATATTTTGCAAATAATCCCCCATTGATTTAATAACAATCTCTTCTTGTCCGACAAGGGTATCTACTATGATACCGAGTTTTGTCTCGGCAACTCCGATTATAACAACATAAGTATGCTCTCCGCCATCAAACACCTTTCTAACGCCAAATACATCAGAAAGCCTAACCAAAGATAAAACCTCATCACGTAAACGAAGAACGTTTTTGCCGTCTATCGTATAGATGTCGTCTATCGGCACGCGAACGGTTTCAAGAACGCTAGCAAGCGGTATAGCATAATACTCCTCTTGCGTTCCAACAAGTAGCGACTGGATAATCGCAAGTGTTAGAGGAATTTTTAGTTTTATAACAGTGCCTTTTCCAACTTCGCTTTCGATGTCGATTATGCCGTTTAGTTTTTCGATATTTGTCTTAACAACGTCCATACCAACACCGCGTCCACTTACGTTTGTAACTTTTGCAGCAGTTGAAAATCCAGGCTTAAATATAAGACCAAATGCCTCTTTATCGCTCATTGTATCGGCTTCGCGCTCGGTTATTATGCCTTTTTCGATTGATTTTGCTTTTAACATATCCACATCAAGACCCTTACCGTCATCAACGATTTCGATAACGATATGGTTGCCTTCGTTATAGGCTTTAAGCTCTACTGTGCCTTTTTCAGGTTTGCCGGCAGCCTTTCTTATCTCAGGATCTTCTATACCGTGGTCGCATGAGTTTCTAATGATATGCACTAGCGGATCGCCTATCTCTTCAACGATAGACTTATCAAGCTCGGTCTCTTCACCTGAAATTTCAAGATCGATTTGCTTGCCAAGCTCGCGGCTAAGATCGCGTATCATTCTAGGGAATTTATTAAACACTTTTGCTATCGGAAGCATTCTTGTTTTCATAACGGCAAGCTGAATATCTGTCGTTACCAAGCTTAAGCTTGAAACTACTTGATTTAGCTCTTCAAGGAATTTTTCACCCTCGTATCTCTCTTCAACATCATCATAAATTTTAAGAAGTCTGTTTTTACCAAGAACAAGTTCGCCGATCAGGTTCATTAGGTGATCTAGTCTTTTAACCTCAACACGTATGGTTTGCTCTTGCGCAACTGTACCGCCGGCTTGTGCAGGGACTTTTTTGTCGGCATCTTCTTTTTTAGCAGCAGGTTTTGGCGCAGCAGCAGGTGCTGGAGTCGGAGCAGGAGTGCTTTGAGCAGCAGGAGCGTTTGTTTTTTTACTTGCTCGTCTGGCTTTGTCTTCGGCTTTTCTAACTTTTAAAAGACGCTCTATCTCAGCCTCCACTTCATCATCGCTTAGACTTGATAAATTTTCATCACTTATATCAAGTTCTTCTTCAGGCTGCGGGGCTACTTCAGGCTCAGGTGTTTGCTCAACAACAGGAGCTGCAACATGCGCTTCGCCTTCTGATATCACGGTTAATCTAGCACAAATATCTTTAATATCTATACCTACGTCTTTGTCGTTGCCGTAATCACGAATGCCGTGCAATAAACCTTTCATCATATCAACAGACTCAAGCACAACGTCCATAACATCAGGAGTAATTTTAAGCTCGCCTTTTCTAGCTTTATTTAACACGTCTTCCATGTGATGAGTAAGCTCGGTTAAAATATCAAAATTTAAAAAGCTTGAACTTCCTTTAACTGTGTGCGCAACGCGGAAAATTCTATTTAAAAGCTCAAGATCTTCAGGATTTGCCTCAAGCTCAACAAGGTCATGGTCTATCTGCTCAATAAGTTCGAAAGCTTCTATCAAGAAGTCTTCCATTATCTCTTTCATATCATCCATTTTTCACCTCATTTTGCAGATTTTGAGTGTGCTTCAATAACTTTTAGCACCTCTTGATAAAATATACTTGCATCAAATTTAGTAAGATACGCTGCACCGCCGGCTTCTTTGCTCTTGCCTTCGCTAAATTCATTACTTAAAGATGAATTAAACACTATCGGAATATCCTTAAATCTCTCATCATCTTTAATGTGTGCCGCAAAGTGATAGCCGTCCATTTGGGGCATCTCGATATCACTAAGTATCACGCGAACCTCTTTATTAATATCCTCACCGTATCTTTCGTAAAGCTCATTCATCTTCTCTAGGCCTTCAACGCCGTTTTTAGCCTCAACTATATTTAGACCCATTTTTTCAAGCGCGTCTTTAACAAGTTTTCTGGCCGTAGAGCTATCATCAAGAACAAGAGCTATACCCTTTATCTTTCTGTCTTCGTCGATGTCAACATCAAGTTTTGGAGAGTAAATTCCAAGCTCTTCAACTATACTTTCAAGATCAAGTATAAGTAAAACTTCGTCATTTTCTATCCTAGTTACGCCGGTTATCTTGCCTTT
Organism: Campylobacter sp. 7477a; assembly: GCF_014892335.1. Classification (NCBI taxonomy): domain Bacteria; kingdom Pseudomonadati; phylum Campylobacterota; class Epsilonproteobacteria; order Campylobacterales; family Campylobacteraceae; genus Campylobacter; species Campylobacter sp. 7477a. The sequence goes on along the minus strand of NZ_JADBJH010000012.1, from coordinate 3,539 downwards.
ATCAAGCGCACCGGCACTGCTAGCAAAATTTGCTGGCTCTATGTCTTTCCAGTTGATACGGCGAATTCTCTTTGCCTCATGAACGATAAATCCAATAAGTATCCCGCTAAATTCTGCGATGATAACGCGAGGTTTTATAACGACCCCTGCGCTTGGCTCTACTATATTCATCCATCTAGCTAAATTTACGACAGGTATAACGACACCGCGCAAATCAAAAATTCCTTCAATATATTCAGGAACGCCCGGTAGTTCAGTGAGATTTGGCATTTTTATGATTTCACGCACTTTTGCGACATTAACGCCGTATATACCCTCATATACCTTGTCTTTTGCCTCTTTAAAGATACGAAAATCAACAAGTTCCATCTCGTTTGAACCCGTTTTTAATACGTTGTCTCCAAACATCAATGTCCTTTCAGACTCTTTCGAGCAAAATTTATTTTTTCGTCGCGGTATTCTACAATAAAATAACTTTGGTCGCACGCAAAAGCAGGAAGATTGACATAAATTTTATCGCCTATATCAAAAATTTCACCCTGATGATAGTGTCCCTCTATCACAATATCTGCGCTATAATGTCGCATTTTAGGGCTTATAAAGGCTTTGAAATTTGAAATTTTATAATCAAGCTTCTTAACGGTAAGTCTGTTTAAAATCCAATTTGAAATTTTAAATCCACACAAAATATCTATAAAATTCATAAACATTAAAAACCATTCAAGCCTCAAAAATAAAAGCGCGTATTTGCTAACAAATGGCAAAAAATTATCACCATGAGCTATCTGCACGCTTTGAGCTAACTCGGTTTTAAAATTTACCGGTTGGGCGCTGATAGGAAAAACTTTAACATTTTTAAAGAGTGAGGAGAGGACAAAGTCGTGGTTGCCTTCGATGTAAATAACCTCTGTTTTAAGCGCTATTTTGTTGATAAGCTCGATGTGCTTTTCATAAAATTTCACTGTGTTTTTTGCATGAGCAGCCAAGAAGTCAAACATATCACCCATCAAAAAAAGTTGCGGCGCGCTTATCTCACCTCTATCAAAGCTTTGTAAAAATCTTAAAAAATCATCTCGGTTAACGTTTTCATGGGCGTCAGAGATAAATATCGCACCGTTTTTTATTATCATTTCTTGCAAACGAGGTCCTAGCAAAATTGTGAAATTTTAGGCATGGCTAAATTTTCATCAAAGCCAAACATCAAATTTGCATTTGCTAAAGCTTGAGAACTTGCGCCCTTTAAAAGGTTGTCAATGGCTGAATTTATAAAAATTTTATCTTCCCAAACTACTGCAAAAATATCGCAAAAATGCGTTCCGGCAACATCTTTTACACTAACAGGGGATGTTTTAATACGGATAAATTCTTCATTTTTATAAAATTCGCGCAGAATTTCAAGCGGTTTTATCTCTTTGTTAAGCTTGGCATAAACGCTTACTAACATGCCACGAGTCAAAGGTACCAAGTGCGGCACAAACACTGTTGACACACTCTTTTGACAAAAATTTTCAAGGTGCATTTTTATCTCGTCGGCGTGGCGATGGATTAGCGGATTATAGGCGTTTAAATTTTCATTCACGCTTACAAAATGACTAGTCGCGCTTGGCTTTTTACCTGCGCCGCTTACTCCGCTTTTAGCATCTATCATCACGCCTAAATTTGTATCTATGTATGGCAAAAATGGAGTTATGGCAAGTAGCGAGGCTGTTGGATAACAGCCTGGGTTTGCCACAAGTTTTGCGTTTTTTACTTTATCGCGGTTTATAGGTAAAAGCCCATAAACTGCATGAGCTAAATTTTTATCATCCAAATGCGGACAGTAATTTTTCTCATAAAGCTCTTTATTTAGTCTATAATCAGCCGATAGATCAACAACCTTAACGCCAAGCTCTAAAAGCTCGCTCGCATATCTCATGGCCTCTTGATGCGGTAGGGCTAAAAAGACAAGTTTGCATTTTTGAGCGGCTTCTGTTACGTCAGCAACGCTTACTTCAAAGTCCAAAACGCCTCTTAGAGAGCTAAAAATTTCATCTATCTTGCCCTTTGAACTAGCTGCTAGATAGTTTATCTTTAATTCCGGGTGGTTTAGCAAAAGACGTATAAGCTCAAAACCGGTATATCCGCTAACGCCGATGACTCCGACATTTATCATTTCTAATCCTTAAAATTTATCGGTTTATAACATATAGAAACTATTTCTACGTCTATATTACCTTTTGGCAAACTTAGTCTAACCTCATCGCCCTCACTCTTGCCGATAAGCTGGCGCGCCAAAGGCGAGCTTATAGAGATAAGACCTCTCTCAAGGTCGCTCTCACTAACCCCGACTATCGTATAAGTATCCTCAAGCTCGGTATCAACATCAAGTATCGTAACATTTGAGCCAAATCTAACTTTATCATGCACATATGTGCTAGGGTCGATAACTTCGGCGTTTGCAAGAAGTGTGCTTAGCTCTGCGATACGAGCGTCTATGAAGCTTTGCTTCTCTTTTGCGGCGTGATATTCAGCATTTTCTTTTAAGTCGCCGTGACTTCTTGCGATATCTATTTCTATAACTATTTGCGGACGTTGAACATGCTTTAAATCTTTTAATTCCGCTTCTACTTTTTCATAACCGTAAATCGTCATCGGTTCGCTCATTACTTCTCCTTTTAATTATTTTAATAACAAATTATGATTTTTAAATTTAATTACAGATAATTTTGTAATCACTCTTGCCGACTTGGCATTAAAAATTTCGCTACATTTACACTTGAGCCGTGCTTTAGGTATGCTCTAAGTTCGTTACAGCCTGTTAAAAATTTATCTTTATCACAATTTTTGTAAGCATTTAGCAAATTTAAAGCACTTACTTGCTCTTGTATAAGCTCGTCATGAAGTGCGCCTTTGCCCATAAAGTCATACATAATGTTTGCAAGTCCTGCGTATTTTACTTTTACAAGTTTGCGCGCTAACCAAACATCTATCGCTTTTGCCTTATAGCAAAGCACAAAAGGAGTGCCTATAAGTGCGGCTTCAAGTGTTGCAGTCCCGGAACACACAAAGGCAAATTCACTTTCATAAAGTGCCTTTGGAGCTTCATTTACTATATTAAATTCGCTCACGTCACCGTAAAACTCAGCTACCTTATCTATTAAAAAAGGAGGGATAACAAGAAGTTTTTCTTTATCTTTTATATCTTTTGCAACCTCACGGTAAATAGGCATCAACCTAATTATCTCGGAGCGTCTTGAACCTGGCAGAAAGGCGATCTTACTGCTATTTATCAGCTTTTCTTTTTTAAATTTAAGCTCATCTAAAAGTGGGTGTCCCACATAAACTGCGCGAGAGTAAAATTTTTCGTCAAAGGGTAAGATCGAGGCTAGATTATCACAAAATTTCTCGACTTTTTCCACGCGTTTTGGTTTCCAAGCCCAAACTTGCGGCAGTATGTAGTATGTGATCGGTGCTTTAACCCCGGCCTCTCTCATGGCTTTTGCTAAAGGCAGGTTAAAGGCAGGGCTGTCTATAAGTAGCACCGCATCGGCGGTTTTGGC
>NZ_JADBJH010000011.1:0-70092 GCF_014892335.1 Campylobacter sp. 7477a | reverse complement strand
CGTAATATTTTACTCTTGTCAAGACAAAAAAAGTGTAAAAGGTGTAATGTTATGGAATTGTCGCAAAGACTAAAAGAATTAAGAGCACAAAAGGGTTGGACACAAAGCGATTTAGCTAAAATGTCTAGTGTGTCTATTGATAGTATTAAAGGCTATGAAATGGGAAAAACCAAAAATATAACAATAGAAAATTTAAAAAAAATTGCTTCTGCTTTTAATTTAAATCCCAATAATTTTTATACTGAAATTTTGTCGACCAATCTGTCGACCAAAAATAAAAATTTTGTCGACCAATCTGTCGACCAATCCAAAAATTTGTCTGTCAATATGTCGACCAATCCCTCCAACCTTAAAAAGTTACAGATAGAGCAAATCACAAGCGATCAAATTTACATTAGGCAACTTAGCTCAAGCGTAGGAGCTGGCGAAAGCGTGGATATAGATGGTATTGAGATATACGATACCGACGTGTTTGTGCCGTTTTCAAAAATGTTATTTAAAGTCCGCCCTAAAAACATAGATCACGTGCGCTGTATGCGCGTAGACGGCTACTCTATGGCTCCGATGCTGTTTCCCGATAGCTGGGTTATAGCCGACGTTACGTCTAAATTTAGCGGAGACGGACTATATATCGTAAATTACTGCGGTAATTTCATGGTTAAGCTGTTGCAAAAAGCCCCTGACGGCACGCTTTCTATCATCAGCACAAACAAAGACTATAAAAGCTATGAGATCGGACCTGATGACCAAACCGAGGTATATATAGTCGGCAAAGTGCTAAGGTGTGTGATATAAAGTCCATTTAAACGGCTTTTAAAAGGCTGTAAAAGATAGTGTAAAAAAAGTGTAAAGTTTTTGTAAAGTAATGTAAAATAAAATTTCGCCACTTTGATTTTGAATAAAATAGCTCTCAAGCCCTATATTTAGGCTTTCATCGCTAAATTTTTCTAACTTTGATTTCTTACAAAACTTTACAGTTTATTTTATAATTTCTTTGATATCGCGTAAATTTATACTATATCTCTTTTAAATTTGTTTCCCCACCACATAAATGCGAAAAGTAAACCTGGGGATTTAATCTTTTGTTCATTTGTCATAAATTCGCGCACTTGCTCTAGTTTAAGATAGACAAGCTCTATGCGTTCACCGTCTATCCCGCCGCCACTACCTATCTTCATATCGTCGTTAATAGCTGCGTAAAACATTGTTTGCTTGTTGCCTCCAAAGCCAAGAGCTCCGTGTGTGACGGCTATTTTCTCGACACTATATAACTTAAAGCCAACCTCTTCGATAGCCTCTTCTTCGATGGTTTGCTCTTCGCTTAAGCCCTTATCCATAAGCCCGGCGCAAAGTTCGTATGTGTAGCCCATTTCTTCATAATTTTCTCCACTCTTGCTTAGGTTATACCAGATAGGAGGGCGAAACTGCTTAACTAGTAAGAAAGCATCCTTGTTCTCATGATAAAGCAATATCGAAACACTATCGTGCACATGCACGCAGTCCCAGTTGCGGCGCATACCGTCTTGCGTGAAGCTGATCCTGTAAGGACGGACAAATTTTGAGTCTGTGCATTCTAAAATTTTAATATCAGTTATAGTAGTATCCATTTTGCAAGTCCTAAAAAGCTAAAAAATCCAACTACATCAGTTACTGTAGTAAGTAAAACGCTTGAGCCAACAGCAGGATCGATGTTAAATTTCTTTAAAGCCAGCGGTATCACCGTGCCAAAAAATCCGGCAAAGAAGAAATTTGTAAGCATGGCTGTTCCTATAACAACGCCAAGCATCGGTCTGTTAAACCAAAATGCCGCCACAAGCCCGATTAACACCGCAAAGATAAGTCCGTTAATAAAAGCGATACCAAGCTCTCGGATAAGGGCTGGTTTGGCGTTTTTAAATTCTATCTCGCCAAGAGCTAGGCGTCTAACGGTAACAGTAAGTGCTTGAGTGCCGGTATTGCCGCCCATTGAAGCAACTATGGGCATCAAAACGGCAAGCGCGACATAGCTTGCGATAGCGTCGTCAAAAAGACCTATGATGCTTGATGAGATGATAGCGGTAAATAAATTTACAAAAAGCCAAATTCCTCTTGATCTGGTTGCATTTAAGAGAGAATTTTCCTCTTCATCGGCATCACCTACGTTTGCGAGGTTATAAATTTGTTCCGTTGCTCGCTCTTGAATAAAGTCGTGAATGTCATCTGTTGTGATACGACCAAGCAAAACTCCTCTCGTGTCCACAACGGCTATAGAGTTCATATCATAATCCTGAACAACCTCTACTACCTCTTCTATAGGGTCGTTGTCCATAGCAACGTGCGGTTTGTATTTATCCTCTTCACTTTTTTCTATGATATCTTTTAGGCTAGAGTTAAAGTCAAAAAGTATCAAATCCTCAAGCGGTATGGCAAATTTTAAGATGTGCCTTTCATCGGTTATAAACAGTTGCGAGACGTTTTCTAGTTCGCCAAGCTCTTTTTGCTCTCTTAGTCGCTCAACCGCCGTGCTTAGTTGTTCGTTTAAATTTGCACTAAAAAGCTCGGTCTGCATATATGCGCCGGCTTCGTTTTCGTCGTAGCTTCTAAGACGTAAAATTTCGTCTTGATCCTCTTTGTCAAGTCCGTCAAAAAGCTCTTTTGCTTTTTCCTCATCGATATCTTCGATGTATTGCAAAAGATCTGTAGCGTCGTCACTTTCAAGCTCTTCAAGTGCTTCGACGATCTTCTCTGAAGGGATGGTTTCGATCACGTCTTTTAGCATGTGATCAGGAAGTTCGATAGCTACGTCACCAAGACTTTCAGGATCTAGCTTTTCAAGGTATTCATTATAAAGATCTTCGTCATGTTTTTTTAAGGTTTTAAGGTGTTGAGCCAGATCATACGGCGTAAGATCAACCTTTTCGTTTTCTTCGTTTAGATGTTGATCTATTATCTCTTTAGCTTCTTCAAGTTCTGCGCCCATTTCGCCTCTTTAAAATTCTATAATATTTGGAAAAAATTCAAATTTCTTATCCGTTTCACCTTGCGCTATAGCTTTTTTTATTAGCGCGTCATTTGAACTTACTACGCCTTTAAATTTAGCCATCTCTTTTGCGTTTGTTACGCTTTTAACCGTCTTAAGCGCGCTTTCTGGATTGATAGGTTTGTTTGATTGGTAAAGACCAAAGTGTAAATGCGGTCCCGTGCTAAGCCCGCTTGAGCCAACATATGCTATTAGTGCGCCTTGTTTTACGCTCTGACCTGTTTTAAGTCCTTTGGCAAAGCCGTTTACGTGCGCGTAAAGTGTTTCGTAGCCACCGGCATGTTTTATGATAACAACTTTGCCGTATCCACTTTTAGTTCCTACAAATTTTACTGTTCCATCTCCTGCAGATCGTATCGGAGTTCCTCTTGGAGCACCATAATCAACACCTAAGTGAGCGCGGTATCTTTGCAAGATAGGATGGAAGCGTTTTGTTGTAAAAGGTGATGTTATGCGAGCATTTAATAACGGGCGGACAAGCAGAAATTTATCGTTTTTTTTGCCGTTTTTATCGTAAAATTTATCTTCAAATTTATACATCGTGTAGCGTTTATTTCTTGTTTCTATCATGGCGACATAAATTTCAGGCGTATTAAACGGCTTTCCCATGCGGATCTTTTGGTTATAAACAACCACTATGCGGTCGCCTTTTTGAAGTTTTTTAAAGTCTATATCCTCGCCTTTAAAAATTTGCCTTATCGCTATTCCAAGAGATGCAGAGCCTGTGTAGTCAAACAGATCTTCAGAGAGTGACTTTTGTATGCTGATGTTTACTACTTTATCGTAAGACTGGTATGATATAGGTATGAACTCAAGGCTAAAATTATCTTTTTTATCTCTAAAGATATGTAGCTGCAACTCGTCACTAACAGGAACTAAAACCTGGATAGTATTTTGGTCTTTGTCTTTTAAAATTTGGTATTTTGTTCCTGCAATTATCTCTGCAGCAAGCTCTTTATCTTCGCTTGAAAGTTCATAAAAAAGCGAAAGCGGCATTTTGTTGTTTTCTAAGAAATTTAAAAATGATATACCATTTGGCCAGCTTAGCTCTTCTACGGTCGGATTTATGGCGTATAAATTTATAAATAATAATAAAAAAGTTGTAAAAGCCCGTAGCATCAACATCCTTAGCGTAAAAAATAGATTTGATTTTACTAAAAATTTCTTTAAATTTTGCAAAAAATAAAGTAACTTAAGCTATAATCATTAAAATTTTAGAATACACAGGAGATGTTGCTTGAAGCGTTTTGTTTTTATTTTACTGTTTTTTTTAAATTCTGTTTTTGCGGCCAGTTTTCATTTTAATGAATACAAAACCCCGATTTTAAGCATAGATGCAGATGATACGGCTACGATCGTAGATAGTCCGGAGATAGTTCTTGGTTCAAGCGGCGTAGTGCTTCATAAATTTAATACACAAAGCACGATCATAGCTCGTGTTAGCGTTGTATCTAAAAGCGGCGGCTTTGCTAAGGTTAGATTTGAAGTGTTTGATATGCTTGAGCAATCAGCCCTTCCTTTACCTGGAGTTGCACCTAAGGTAGGTGATACGGTGGTGTTAAACTACCTTTATAATCGTTCCGTTATCGTTGTTCCAAACAAAGAAATTTATGATGAGATAGTTTCTGCTTTTCCTAATATGATATTTATACATCCCGATCTTGTCGGTGCTTATTTAAGTTATGAATATAAGCCAAATCCAAATCGCGATGACTTTAGAAAGATGTGTTCACAAAGTGCGGCAGGACTTATCTTTGTTGCTATGGACGGAAGAAGCGTCTTTGCCGACTGCCAAAGTTTTGAAATTTTAAAAGAATTTGAAACAGGTGAAGTTGAATACTATCAACTGCCATTTTATACTAGAGTTAGTGGGATAGATACGGTGTTTTGGAAGCTAGATAGCGCGCATATTAATAATTACGACCAGCACTATGACTTGCTGTTTGATAAAGAGAGATAGTTATGCTAGACAAAAAACATATAAAATTCTTTCAAAATTTGCTAGGTGAAGATAATGCTTATTTTGATCAAGCTCACCTAATGGCATATAGCTATGACGCAACTAGAAAGCGTCATTTGCCAGACGGCGTGCTCTTTCCTGGTGATGAAAGTGATGTAAGTAAAATTTTAAAATACTGCAACGAAAACAAGCTTGCAATCGTGCCAAGAGGTGCGGGAAGCGGGTTTACGGGTGGGGCTTTGGCTCATGAAGGCGGCTTGGTCTTAGCCTTTGAAAAGCATATGAATAAAATTTTAGAGATAGATATGCAAAATATGGTTGCAGTCGTGCAACCAGGCTGCATAAACATGGACTTGCAGCGCGTGGTTGAGGAGCAAGGACTGTTTTATCCACCAGATCCTGCCAGTCAAGACTATTCTACTATAGGCGGAAATGTCAGTGAAAATGCAGGCGGTATGCGAGCGGCAAAATACGGCATAACCAAAGACTATGTAATGGCACTTCGTGCCGTGCTACCAAATGGCGAGGTTATACGTGCTGGAAAACGCACTATAAAAGATGTTGCAGGTTATAACATAGCAGGAATTGTAATAGCCTCAGAGGGCACTTTAGCTGTTATCACGGAGATCACGTTAAAACTTATAGCAAAGCCTAAATTTACCAAGACGGCAATGGGAATTTTCCCAAGTGTCCAAACTGCCATGAATGCCGTATATAAAAGTATGGCGGCAGGAGTAACGCCGGTAGCTATGGAGTTTTTAGATGCTCTTTGTATAAATGCGGTAGAGGAGAAATTCTCCAAAGGTTTACCAAAAGAAGCAGGGGCATTGCTGATAACTGACGTAGATGGTGATATTGAGGCTGGTTTAGAGCAAGACTTGGCGACGATAGAGCGTGTATTTAAGGAAAACGGAGCTGGTGAATTTAAGATAGCAAAAGACGCGAGCGAGCGAAATGACATCTGGTTTGCGCGCAGAAACTGCTCTCAAGCTATAAATATCTATGGCACATTAAAGTTAAATGAAGACATCACGGTGCCACGCTCAAGACTTCCGGAGCTTCTTAAAAGGATAGCCGAGGTATCTGTAAAATACGGTGTAAAAGTGCCGTGTTTTGGGCATACTGGCGATGGAAATGTCCATACAAATGTAATGGTAGCTGATAAAAATGACCCCTCTCAAGTTAAAAACGGACATCAGGCGATAGAGGAAATTTTTAAGATAACGGTTGAGCTTGGCGGAACACTTTCTGGCGAACACGGTATAGGTATTAGCAAGGCGGAATTTATGCCTTTGGCATTTAGTGATGCCGAAATGGCGCTTTTTAGAGAGATAAAAAGAGCTTTTGATCCAAATAATATCTTAAACCCAGGCAAGATGGGATTATAAAATTTGGGCGTTATATGCGCCCTTTTTGTTAGATTTTGCTCATTTTGTTTAGAAATTTCAACTATTTTACATATTATTTTTGTGAAAATTTCAAAGAAAGCAGGCGTAAATGAGACAAGCAAACATTAAGCAAAATTTCAAACTTTGGTTAAATTTAGCATTAAAAGCAAAAGATAAAGAGTTGTTTCACTACGCATCAAGCCTTAGCTTTCACACTATACTCTCTATCATCCCGGTACTTCTTATTTCATTTTCTATCTTCACGCAGATGCCCAGCTTTAGCGTTTATTACGGTAAGATAAAAGAGTTTATATTCTCATCTTTATTGCCATCAAATCAAGAGGCGATCACAGGGTATATCGAGACATTTTTACAAAACAGCTCTGCACTTGGGGTACTTGGACTTGTGGCTATTATATTTACTTCGATAATGTTTTTTATAGATTATGAATACGTAATAAACAAGATAATGAAAAGTGAAGGACGTGGTTTTTTTAGCTCTCTTAGCGTGTATTGGACGCTTATAACTTTGGCTCCTATCGGGCTTGGACTTAGCTTTTATCTCTCAAATTTATTGCAAAATTTATTAAACTCTAACGAATACACAAATTGGATAAATTTTTTAAGCATTTTTCCATATCTTATAATTTGGGCGATATTTTGCATAGTTTATCTCATCTCTGTTAGTCGTCCTATAGCTTTTAAAAATGCACTTTTAAGCTCATTTGTAGCCTCACTTATCTGGTATCTTGGCAAAAATATCTTTGTCTTTTATGCTGCAAATAACAAAACTTACCTTAGTATTTATGGCTCATTTTCTGTGGCGCTGTTATTTTTTGTATGGATATACATCTCATGGATCATCTTTCTTTACGGGCTTAAGCTTTGCAGTTTTTTAGAAAATGCAAAAGATAATGAAGCAAAGAGCTCCAAGCAGGGGTAAGGTTAGCATAACGGCTTTAAATTTTATAGCTAAAAGAGAGAGTAGGTTGTAGCCTAGAAATGCTAAGAGCGGTATAGTGGCATTTGTAAAGCTTAACTTAAAGCTTAAAAACCAAGCCAACCGCTCATCACAAATTCCGCCATACTCAAACAAATGTAGTATGAAACTGAGAGGATAAAACAAGATAAAAATATAACTAAGCGGTATAACGGCTATTTGCTGAAAGCTAATGAGCGGAAAAAAGTAAAGCACACTTACTTCCATCGCCAAAAATACATAAAAATTTAAAAGCAAAGAGTGCGTGAGTATGCTAAATTTATCCTTGAAGTAGTGCAGATATAAAAATATATAAAACACACCTGCACAAGAAAAATAAAAACCTATGTTAAAAAGCAAGCTAGGAAATAACGCCACACAAAAACAAACAACGATAAAAAGCGTGTTAAAGCTTAAAATTTTGATATTTCTACAAAGTAGCATAAAGCCAAAAATGCTCATCGTAAAAGCTCGTAAAAAGCTTGGCACAAAACCTATCATATAAAAATAAAAACAAAGCAGAGCAAAACCGATAACACTAATGTCAAATTTATAGCTTCTATACGGGAAAAACCTCGCTCCAAAATACCTATAAACAGGTGCCAAAAGTAAAAATACAACTCCCATTATCACGCCTAAGTGATATCCGCTTATGGCTACAAGGTGAGCCATGCCCCAATGTGAGATGTCATCTCTAAGCTCTTTTGAGACTGCAGCACCTAGAAAAAGAGCCATAAATAAAGATGAAATTTTATCGTTTTCATGTTGCAAAGAGATAAAATTTAGTGCCTTTTGTCTTAAATTCGGTGTCTTACTCTGCTCAAGAGGAGTGATGCCGTTTGATGGCATATAAAATACTCCTCGCAAATAATCAATAAATTTAACATCAAGGTTTATGACAGTAAGTTTTAGCTCATCAAAGGGTTTAAAATTTATATTTTTACGAGGCACGGTATAAAAACTAAAGCCGTTTGTTTTTAGGCGTAAAATTTTATATGTTTTATTAGACTCGTTTGTTTTTGTGTAGACAAGCTCTACCTTTGCGATGATCTCTTGCTCGCCAATGTCCATGAAATTTTTGTATTGAATATAAGATGAGGTTAGGTTTATGCAAAAGACAATAAAGCAAAAAAGCGCGAAATATAGATAATAAACGCGCTTGTTAAAAAGTTTCACTATCCTTGAAATTCCGCCATATGAGCTGCTCCGTAAGGCTTATCTGCAAAGCGAGAGTGCTGTTTGTGAAATAAAACTTCAACAGTGCCAACAGGGCCGTTTCTGTTTTTGCCGATAATGATCTCGGCATTTTCCTGAAGTTTGTTAAAGACGACCTCACTTTTATACTCTTTACCCTCGGCTTTCATGCGTTTTTCTTTCTCGCGCTCTTCTTGTTCGAGGTAAACTTCTTCGCGGTAAACAAATAAAATAGTATCCGCATCTTGCTCTATCGCGCCAGACTCTCTTAGGTCGCTTAGCATAGGGCGTTTGTTTGCGCGGGTTTCCAGACTTCGGTTAAGCTGACTAAGTGCGATGATAGGCATATCGAGTTCGCGCGCTAAAAGCTTTAATCCGCGGGAAATTTCGGCGATTTGCACATGGCGATCGGCAAAGTTGTTCGTGCTCATCATAAGACCGATATAGTCAATCACACAAAGTGAAATTTCAGGATGCATGGACTTTAGTTTTCGTAGTTGTGTTCGCACTTGGTGGATATTTACATATCCGCTATCGTGGACAAAAAGCTTGCTTTGCATGAAGTCATTACACGCGTCGCTTAGCTTTTGATACTCTTCGTCGTCCATTTTTGCTGTCATTAAATTTTGAAGCGGTATGGATGTTTTATCTGAGAGCATTCTCATCATTATCTGTTCTGCAGGCATCTCAAGAGAGAAGAAAACAACTCCGTTGCCGCTTTTTAAAACATGGCTTATGAAATTTAAACAAAGCGTTGTTTTTCCCATACCGGGGCGCGCAGCGATGATGATAAGATCGCCGTTTTTAAAGCCTTTTGTCATTTCATTTAACTCTCTAAAACCGGTGTCGATACCGACTATATCTCTATCTTCAATTTCTACTTGTTTTTTTAGATGTTCAAGCATGTTTTCGATGATCTCTTGGCTTTGTTTTATGCCGCCAGAAACACCACCTTCGATGAGTGCGTAAATCTCTTGGCTCATTTCATCAACCATATCGCGGCTTGGCTTGTCTTCGCTTACTTTGCTTGGTATTTGTTGGGCGATCTTGATAAGACTGCGTTTGATTGATTTTTCTTTGAGTTCGGTTGCGTATTTTGTTATGTCGATAATAGAGTTTGTAGCAAGAATTTCTACCATTAAATTTTCATCAAAATTGCTTCCGAGCTTGTTTTTTAAAAATGAAGTAGCGATAGGTAGGTCGGAATTTAAGCACTCCATCATCGCTGTATAAATTTCAGCATGTCCCTTTAGATAAAAGTCACTTGGTTTTATAATGTCTGAAATTTCACTTAAAACATCGTTATTTAGGAGTATCGAGCTTAGTATCGCTCTTTCCATGTCAAGGTCGTATAGGTTGTGAAAATCAACCGCTTCAAATTTATTTTTCGCCACGGCTCTTTATCTCCTCGTCAAGTTCTAGTAAAAACCGATCCACTAGTTCACTCTCTTTTAGTCTTGCTACAACCTCGCCACGGCGCATGACTAGTCCGCTTTCCTTGCCAAATGCTATGGCGACATCTGCACCCTTTGCCTCGCCGATAGCATTTACCACACAGCCCATTACGCTTACATTTAACGGCTCTTTTATATGTTTGGTCTTTTCTTCGACAATCTTTATGGCGGCCATCAGGTCGCTTTGTAAGCGCCCGCAGGTCGGACACGAGATGATATTTAGTCCCTCACGCTGGCGACCACTATCTTTTAGTATTGCCTTTGCGACTTTTATCTCTTCTTCTAGCTCGCCCGTGATACTAACTCTCATCGTATCGCCGATACCTTCTAGCAGCAGTCCGCCAAGAGCGATAGCTGATTTTATCGTAGCGTGAAATGTTGTTCCCGCTTCCGTCACGCCCAAGTGAAATGGATAAATAACTTTTGGACGAAGCGCGCGGTAAGCCGCCATAGTTCGTTCTACATCGCTTGATTTAAGTGAAATTTTAATGTCAGTAAAGTCAAAATCCTCAAGTAAATTTATATTATACATAGCTGAAGCTACCATCGCTTCAACAGTGCGACCGTATTTATCTTCAAACTGCTCTTCAAGCGAACCCGAATTTACGCCTATGCGAATAGGTAAATTTCGCTGTTTACACGCCTCAACTACCGCTTTTATACGCTCTTTTGAGCCGATATTGCCAGGATTTATCCGCACGGCGTCTACAAATTCGCTAACAATTAGCGCAAAGCGGTAGTTAAAATGAATGTCGGCAACTATCGGAAGCGGACTTTGCTTAACTATCTCTTTAAGCGCGTAAGCGTCTTCTTTATCAAGCACAGCACAGCGCACGATATCGCATCCCGCAAAGTATAGGCGATTTATCTGCTCTAGTGTGCCTTTTATATCTTTTGTTTTTGAAAATGTCATCGACTGCACCGAGATAGGTGCATCTCCACCGATAGCTACGTTTTTGATTTTTATCTGTTTAGTCGGATATCTTTGCAATTTTTAGCCTTTAAAAGTAAAAGATTATTATATAAAAAGTAGGATTAAAATTTGATTTCGCGTATTTTTTGAAATTTAACTAAAATTTACAGGGTCTATATCGATATCGGCATGCTCTTGGTTGCAGATATTTGCGATATTTATAAGCGGTAGATGGGAGGAGCTTCTTATTAAAATTTCATAGCGAAATTTATCTCCTAGCCTTTCGATCGCGCATTTCCCATATCCTATCACTTGAAATTCTTGATCGTTTTGAAGTGAATTTATCCTAAGTATCATCTCATCCATGATCTTTTTGGTACTTGCTTCGTTTTTATGTGAGATGATTATTCTTAAAAGTCTAGTAAAAGGCGGATAAAGACTCTCTCTAAAACTAAGCTCATCGGCTAAAAATTTATCATAATCACTAATGTAGTTTTCAAAAAATTCACGCTGTCGACTTTGGACGATAACCCGTCCTATACCGTTCCTGCCGGCACGTCCTGCTACTTGCATACTTAAAGCCAGAGTCTTTTCTCTTGCTCTAAAATCAGGATAATTTAGCAGCTCGTCAATACCCATTATCACGGCTAGATCAACGTTATGATAGTCGTGTCCCTTGCTTAACATTTGTGTTCCCACAAGGATATCGATCTTGCCGTCGTTAAATTCTTTTAATGCTTTTACGAGTTTGTTTTGTGTCGTGATCTCATCGCGGTCAAATTTTGAAATTCTAGCATTTGCAAATTCGTTTTGTAGTTGTTCCAAAAGCTCGCTCGTGCCGATCTTTTTAGCCTCTATCATCTGGCTACCGCACTTTTCGCATCTTTGTGTGACTGGCATTTTGTATTCGCAGTATTGACATTTAAGCACATTTTGTTTTTTGTAAAAGCTCATACCTATGCTGCAAAATGGACATTTTATGCTTTCTCCACACTCTTTGCACTCGAGATATTTGAAATTTGCGCGTGTTGGCAGGCAGATGACAGCTTGTTTTTTGTTTGCCAGACATTTTGCGATCTCGTCTTTTAAAATTTGAGTAAGTCCTGTTTCACTCTCATCGTATATGAAGAATTTTTGTGAATTAAAAAATGTCCCTCGCATACGAAAAACAGGCTGTTTGTGAAAGCTTGTTAGGCTTGGTGTAGCACTTCCTAGGATGACTCTGACGTCAAATTTACTTGATAAAAACAACACTAGATCGCGAGCGTTATAGTGAGGTCGAGAGCCTGTGTTTTTGTAGCTATCGTCATGTTCTTCATCAACAACGATAAGCTTTAAATTTGACATCGGTAAAAACAGAGCCGAGCGAGCGCCTGCAACAAGTAAAACCTTGCCGTTTGCGATGTTTTCTAAAATTTCACCTTTTTTCTTTGCTGAAATTTTAGAGTGCCAGATGGCTACTGCTTCACCGAAAAATCCCTCAAGCCGCTTTTGCATTTGAGGGGTTAGTGAAATTTCAGGCATTAAAAATAATGCTTGTTCACCGTTATCTAAAATTTCTTTAATAGCCGCGATATAAACCTCGCTTTTACCGCTTCCTGTATCACCAAAAAGCAGGCTTGTTTTGTGTGACTTGATAAAATTTAACGCGCTGTTTTGCTTCTCGTTTAGCGTTGGAGTTTTATTAAAATTTTGCGTAAAATTTTGCGTATCTTTGGTAGTGTTTTCCTCACAAAGACCGATGGCTACACCAAAGTTACAAGTATAGTAGTAGCTTATAAATTTAACAAGTTCGGCTTGCATCTTAGTTAAAGAGTAGGGTAAAATTTCTAAAATTTCAAGTGTTTTAAAGTCCGGTTCATCACACTGTGAAACCACATATCCGGTATTTTCTTTTCTGTTTAGATTTACTTTTACGGCTGTAAAATTTTCTATCTTTTTATCTGAATGATATGTTAGAGCGGATAAATTTAAGCCACTAAAAGAAACTTTGTAAAAGTGCATTACTGAGTTAGTTCTTCACAAAGACCTTCGTCATCACAAGTAAATGAGCCGTCAGTTGCATTATAGGTAAAACTTGTGCTTCTTGTGGAAATTCGTATCGTGTATGTATCGCCCACGTTTCTCCAGCCGCTTGATGACTCGTTAGCTGCCGGTTTAATGCCTTGGACAAGAACGCCGTCAAAAAGCAATGAAGCGTTAGAGCCTTCTAGGGAATTTGGATAAACCGCACCTCCTCCGCTCATTAAAGATTCGTTAAATTTTGCTGATATGGCACTTTGTATGGCTACGATCTGGGTTCTTGCCTTTGTTATCATCGCATCATCTCGCGTGAAAAATATCTTTGGCAAAGCCACTCCAGCTAAAATACCGACGACAACTATGATAAATATCAACTCTATCATCGTAAAAGCAGCTCTTTTCATTTATCTTCCTTTAAGATGGCGTTGTCTATTTTTTCGATGATACGCTTTAGGTCGTTTTCCTTGGCGTAGTCAGCGTAGCATTTTTCTATAAATGCGTTTAAAACGTCTTTGGGGTCAAGAAATTTTTGACCGCCTAGAAATTTTTGCCAATCACGCTCAAAAATTTTGGCAAAATCATCATCAAGAGTGATAGTGTAGTCGCGCGAAAGTATTGTAAGCGTGATTTGCTTCATTAGTTATCCGAGTTATTTTCCTAAAACCGCTTCTATCTTTTTAAGCACGTCATCAGTTTCACTATTCTTCTTGTTTAGCTCCTCTTCAAGGCGTGCGATCTGGTTTGTTTTAGCTTCGTTTTGCGCTTTTAAAGTTACGATTTGATTATGTAAATCTTCGTTTGTTTTTGTTACCTCGTCATATTTTTCAAGTAGGTCATTTACTTTGCTTGTTAATGTGGTTAGTACTTTGTTTTCTTCAAACATGATTCACCTCTTTTTTAAAATTTAAGTTTGTATTTTAGCACGCAAAGGCTAAAATATAGCTAACAATGAGAGTATTTTAAGTAGTTTGCGCAGAGTGACAGCGTGATGTTTGATGTCTTTACTTGCTCAACACGAGTATCTCGCTAAATTTTGGCTTCGTATTTGCTTAGCTCAAATTTTAGGAGCGTGAGAGTTTCTCTTGTAAAATATAAAATTTATATAAAAACTTGCCTTGAAATAAGATTGTTTTGGCTAAAATGTAAAATTTATGAATTTGAATTTAATGTAAGTGGAATTTAAGATGAAAAATGAGTTTGAAATTTCAAGTAAATTTAGCCCAACACAGCATCAGCAAGACACTATCGACGGTATCGTTAGTAGCATACGTGGTGGTAACCGTTACAACACGCTTTTGGGTATAACAGGCTCCGGTAAGACCTTTGTTATGGCAAATGTGATAAAAAATTTAAAAATGCCGACTTTAATAATGACACACAATAAATCTCTTGCAGCACAGCTTTATAGCGAATTTAAAGGCTTTTTCCCAAATAACCACGTGGAGTATTTTATAAGTTACTACGACTACTATCAGCCAGAAGCCTACATCCCGCGTCAAGACCTTTTTATAGAAAAGGATAGCTCTGTAAATGAGGAGCTTGAGCGTATGCGTCTTTGCGCGACCGCTAGCTTGTTAAGTTTTGATGACGTTATAGTTATAGCGTCTGTCTCGGCTAATTACGGTTTGGGCGATCCGGGCGAGTATCAAGGCATGGTGCAATATCTAAATGTCGGTGAAAATTTAAGCCAGCGCTCGCTTTTGCGCCGTCTTGTTGATATGGGATATAAACGAAATGATGCTTATTTTGATCGTGGTGACTTTAGAGTAAACGGCGATGTGGTCGATATTTACCCGGCGTACTGGGGTGATGAGGCACTTAGAGTGGAATTTTTTGGCGATGAGATAGAAAGCATGTATCATTTTGACATACTTGAAAACAAACGAACTAAAGATATAAATAAATTTACGCTTTATGCAACAAGTCAGTTTATCGTGCGTGAAGAGCGTTTAAAGTCAGCTATCAAAGATATTGAAACAGAGCTTGATGAGCGACTTAAATTTTTTAAGAAAGAGGGTAAGCTTGTCGAGCATCAGCGCTTAAAGCAAAGGGTGGAATTTGACCTTGAAATGCTTGGCAGCACGGGGATGTGTAAGGGTATAGAAAACTACGCACGTCATCTTACGGGACAAGGCGAGGGTGAAACTCCATATACAATGTTTGATTATTTTAAATTACTAAATGATGGAAATTTCTTAGTGATAGTCGATGAAAGTCATGTTAGTTTACCGCAGTTTCGCGGTATGTATGCAGGAGATAGAAGTCGCAAGGAAACTCTTGTGGAGTATGGGTTTCGTTTGCCTAGCGCGCTTGATAACAGACCGCTTAAATTTGATGAGTTTATAAATAAAAATGCGAATTTTTTATTTGTATCAGCCACACCAAACGAACTTGAGCTTGAACTCTCGCAAGGTCATGTATATGAGCAGGTTTTGCGTCCTACCGGGCTTTTAGACCCGCTTATAGAGCTACGAGATAGTGATAATCAAGTAGAGAGCCTATATGATACGATAAAAGAAGTGGTTGGGCGCGGCGAGCGTGTGTTGATAACTGTTTTAACTAAAAAGATGGCTGAGGAGCTAACTCGCTACTATACCGAACTTGGCGTTAGAGTAAAGTATATGCACTCAGACATCGACGCCATAGAGCGAAATGAGCTGATACGCGGTTTAAGAAGTGGCAGTTATGATGTGCTAGTCGGTATAAATTTGCTTCGTGAGGGACTTGATCTTCCAGAGGTTTCACTTATAGCCATAATGGACGCGGATAAAGAGGGGTTTTTACGCTCACGAACCAGTTTGATACAAACCATGGGGCGAGCCGCTAGAAATGTAAACGGCAAAGTTGTGATGTTTTGCAAAAAGGTAACAAATTCCATGCAAGAGGCGATAGACATCACGACCTCAAGGCGTAAAATGCAAGATGAGTATAACAAGGCTAACAACATCACTCCGCGTTCTGCAACGAGAAATATCGAAGAGAGCTTGCATGTCGAAGATGAGGGTGTGCTTTATCAAAAGGCTAAAAATATGGAAAAAATGCCGGCTGCCGAACGAGCTAAAATCGTAAAAGAGCTTAAAAAGCAGATGTTTGAAGCGGCAAATGCGCTTGAGTTTGAAAAAGCTGCAGCCTTGCGTGACGAGATAGCAAAGCTTAGAGAGCTTTGAAATTTATGGCTAAAATGTAGATATAAATTTAAGATATTAAATTTTTGCAATAACTTGTTTTATGAAAAATTTGTAATTTGATATAAGGCTATTTTTATCATTTTACATACCGTCCTAAAACTTTTAATCTATCATTTTGTTTTTGATAACTTTACATATGTAATTATAAATACATTTAGCAAAAGTGCTTTTGTTTGTTAAAATAATATTTTCTTCGCCAAGTTTTTTAATACACTTATACGCAGAGTCTAAAAGGCTTGTAGTCATGATAAATGCTTTCTTTAGACCTTCTTTTGTTTTGTTGATTTTATATCATAAATTTTGACATTGACGTCAAATTGTTCTTACTTAAATATTACAAAAAGCTATTTTAGGTTTAAATTTCTCAAAAAAGAGCATAATAATTCTTTGTGCTATAATGATCAAAAATAAAAAGGAGTGAGATGAAAAAGTTTATGATTATACTTACATTACTGATAGCTGTTTTTGGTGCTTCGGCGTATTTGTTTTTTAAGCCAAAAAATTTGCAAAATAATGAGGTTGTTTTGGATACCGAACTAACTCCTCTGCCTTGCGATCTAAACAAAGAACACTCGTGTGAGGTTGAGTATAAAGGCAAAAAAGTAAGCTTTGCGCTCTCTCCAAAACCTATCTACACCATGCAGCCTGTTACCGTTAAGATAGAAGGCCTTAGTGATATTAAAAATCCAAGCCTTGAGATAAGCGGCGTAAATATGGATATGGGTGTTATAAAAGCCAAACTTGAGCCGCGCGAAAATGGTTACGTTTCAAATGTTGTCTTAAGCTCTTGTTTGCTTACCGTGATGAGATATAGGTTTGAGATTTATAGCAACGGCAAAAAGATCGGTCTTTTTATCGACTTTGATCTAAGGCAATAAAGTAAACAAAAATAAAATAAATTTAATTTTTAATAGTCAGAGTTGTGTAGAGACTACTCTGACTATTAAACTTATAAATTCAAAGTAAAATAAATTTAGAAACTTAACTTCAAAACATACCTTGCTGCCTTTGTTTTTGCTTGGTTATGGGTATTTTAGAAACAATTTTGAAATTTTTTGCTTATTGATAAAAGCTTTAAAATTGAGCAAAAATTCGTAAAATAGTTATGTAATTATCACTTAGAAATTTAAAATGTTACCATGCTACACAAATATATTTTTTATTAACTAATTATTCAAAATCTTGACACAAATCAACGCTCTTTGCCGTATCTAGTGCTATGATAACACCAAGAGAGGATGAAAAACATGAAAAAAATATTTTACATGATCATATTCTCGAGTTTGTTATTTGCAAATTCAAGTCAGCACTTGGAAATTACAAGCGGTGATATAGGTGGTTGCGCTTACAGCCAAAACGGCGATCTCTTAGCTGTTTTTGATAATCAAAATTTACTTAAGATCATAAATTTAAACACGCAAGATGAAGTCGGTATCATAAAGGGCAAAAGGCTAACTTCAGCTTCGTTTGATAAAGATAGCTTATATGTCGGAACTAACGATGGTGAAATTTTAAAATTTAATCAAAACGGCACACATGACAAGAGTGTGTTTGATGCATCATCTTTTGGACTAGATACTTCTATCTTTTATCTAAAATTTAAAAATAACAAACTTTATGCTTTTGTCGGCAAGAACACATTCATCTCTTATGATGTAGCAACAGATAAATTACACACGATTAAGCTTGATAAAATTTATAGAGTTTCAAGCTGTATTATCTTGGATGATAGGGCGATAGTGACCGGCTGGGATAGGTCGGTTTATGAGATAAATTTGACAAATTTACAAGCTAAAGAGCTATTTAGGACAAAAAGTGTTGTTTTAAGCTCGCAAGAGCTTTTGGGTGATGTGGTTTTTGGTCTTGCAAACGGAGAAATTTTGACATTAAAAGATGGGAGCTACATAAAAATTTCAGACTTTGGTGTAAAAAGTTTAGCTTTGATAGATGATGAAATTTATATGGGGCTAAAAAATGGAGAAATTTATAAGAGTGATTTGAAATTTAAGGATATTAAAATTTATGGTGCAAATCCCGACACGGTGGTTAAAATTTTTGGTCATAACAAGAGTATCGTCGTGGTGATGCTAAACGGTAAGGTTAAATTTAACAATAAATCTTAACAAGAAAGGAGATTTTAGATGAACGGTTTTTTACGCTCTGCTATTGTCGGCGTGGCTGGCGTCGTTCTTGCTACAAGCGGTGCTTTTTCAAGTGATCTTGCAACGATCATGAAAGAGCGTGGCTTAAGCGAGAAAGACGTATTAGCTGCTGCTAAGACATATCAACCAAGCGGCAAGAGAGATGATTACATCGTTTTTTCATCAGGCGGACAAAGTGGTCAAGTTTTGGTTTACGGCGTCCCTTCCATGAGAATTTATAAGTATATCGGAGTTTTTACGCCCGAACCTTGGCAAGGATACGGCTATGACGAGGAGTCAAAAGCGATCTTAAAAAGCGGTGCCATCAGAGGCAAAGAGATAACATGGGGTGATACTCACCACCCGGCGCTTACGGAGAAAAATGGTGAGTATGTTGGAGACTATCTCTTTATCAACGATAAGGCCAATCCTAGAATCGGTGTTATAAATTTACATGACTTTGAAACAAGTCAGATCGTTGTAAACCCGGTTATAAAAAGCGAACACGGCGGAAGCTTTGTTACTCCAAATACCGAGTATGTCATCGAAGCCGCTCAGTATGCAGCCCCGTTTGATAACAACTATCACCCGATAGAGGAGTATGAGGCGGTGTATCGCGGTGCTGTAACTCTTTGGAAATTTGACTATCAAAAGGGTAAGATAGACGAGAAAGCTTCATTTACTCTTGAACTTCCTCCTTACTGGCAAGACTTAAGCGATGCAGGCAAAGGCGAGAGCTTTGGATGGGCTTTTACAAACTCTATAAATTCAGAGATGTATACAGGTGGTATAGAAAAGGGACTTCCTCCATTTGAGGCGGGAGCAAGTAGGAACGACACTGATTACATGCACGTTTATAACTGGCAAATTTTAGAAAAACTTGCACAGGATAAGAAAAACTACATGGAGATCAACGGTCATAGAGTCGTTACTATAGAAGCTGCAGTAAAAGCCGGAGCGTTGTTTTTGATCCCTGAGCCAAAAAGTCCGCACGGTATCGACGTGAGCCCTGATGGCAGATACATCATCATCGGTGGTAAGCTAGACACTCATGCTAGTGTTTTTGACTTTAGAAAGATCAAGGCGTTAATCGATAAGAAAGAATTTATAGGCACCGATCCATATGGTATACCTGTGCTTGACATGAAAAAAACGCTTCACGGACAAGTCGAGCTTGGTCTTGGACCTTTACACACCTCATTTGATGAGAAGGATGGAATTTTATATACATCATTGTATGTTGATAGTCAGATCGTAAAATGGGATTATAAAAATTTAAAGGTTCTTGACAGGATAAATGTCCACTATAACATCGGACACCTTGATACTATGGAAGGTAAGTCTGCTAAGCCAAAAGGCAAATATGCTATCGCTTTAGACAAACTTTCTCTTGATAGATTTAACCCGGTCGGTCCTTTACATCCGCAAAACCACCAGCTTATAGATATAACAGGTGCTAAAATGGAGCTTTTATACGATCTTCCTATACCGCTTGGCGAGCCACATGACGTGGTATCGATCGCAGCTAACAAGCTAAATCCTGCCGCGACTTACAATATGGGAACAAACTCTCGAACAGGCAAGGCTCACCCAGCTGCTACTTTAGCCGGTCAAGAGAGAATCGAACGTAACGGCAACAACGTGACTGTTTATGCGACAATGGTAAGAAGCCATATCAACCCTGAGCATATCGAGGTAAATAAAGGTGATAACGTAACTATCCACCTTACAAACCTAGAGCGTGCGCAGGATGAAACACATGGTTTTACTGTAGATCTTTACAACGTTCACGCATCGCTTGAACCTGGCAAAACCGCAACTGTAAATTTTGTTGCTGATGAAGAGGGTGTTTTTCCTTACTACTGTACTGAATTTTGCTCTGCGCTTCACCTTGAGATGATGGGTTATTTGTATGTTAAGGATCCAAATAAAAAATACGAATCAGCCAAGGTTAGCAAGCTAAAAACCTTAAGCCCCGAGGCTTTAAAAGCTGAATACGAAAAGGTCATAGCTACAAACAAAGCAACTGATGATGTTATACAAGGCGTTGTGGCGTATTTAAAAGAAAAAGGATACGAGAAGTATCCTAAAGTAAAAGAGCTTGTTGTTGATGCCCTAGATCAATACGGTAGGATCCCTGAAACTAAGGCTAAGGCTGATGAAGCTTACAAAAAAGGCGATGTAAACGGCGCGATCCTTTGGGAGTATCAAGTATGGCAATACATGGTAAAAACCGCCGATGTTGGTTTAAGAGCTAAAAACAATCTGGCAAAAGAGATAGCAACTCCTATGAGTGCGGCTGCCGCAAAAGGAGAAGAGGCTTACTTAAAAGGTGGTTGTAACGGTTGTCACGTCATAGGTCAAGTAAGCTCCGGTCCAGACTTAACCGGTGTTTTACTAAGACATGAAAACGGCGAGAAATGGGTGTTTGACTTTATTAAAGACCCTGCTAAATTCTATAATGATGAGTATATCAAGTCAATGATTGATTACTTTAACCTTAGAATGCCAAACCAAAACATGAGCGATCAAGAGACAAAAGATATCATAGAGTATCTAAAATGGATCGATGAAAACGCCGGCATGTAGTGCAAATTCGGGAGAGAAAAGCTCTCCCGAACTGTTTAAATTTCTAAAAATTTAAAATGAATTGTTAGAAATTTAAACACAAGGAGAAAAGATGAAAAAGTATCAAATTTATACGATCATCGCGCTAGTTTTAATGACTGTTTGTTTTACCGTGCCGGTTCTTGGATTTTTTGGGGCAAATGCAAAGATAGCTGCAGGTGAAAGCCTACCTGGATACTCTTATAAAATTTACGACATTTATACTTCGTTTCAGCATAAAAATCACCTACTAAAAGAAGACGTGGCTTCAAGTCTTGAAAAGATGTTGGAAAGTAGGGCTGAGATAGGAACGCCGTCTTTTCCTGTATGGTATGTTTCTCTTGAAGCTCCTAACTATCCAAAAGAGGTCTTTCCTAACGGAATTCCTGTTTATTTTCATGTTGATGGATATAGCGGAGAGGTTCATGAGATGAACACTATAAATCACTACATCGGCATGTATCCTATGGAGCACGGCGGTAATGTAGAACGTGCCATATCTCCATACTATCTACTTATCTCTACGATATGTATGCTTGCGTTTTTGTATTATGACGGTAAATTCAACTCACTGCTTATGGTGCTTCCAACTATAGCGCCCGTGCTTTTTATGGGAGCGTTTGCGGGCTGGCTTTACTGGTATGGACACAACATGCAAGAGTGGGGAGCGTTTAAGATAAAACCATTTATGCCGACAGTTCTTGGTGATGGTAAAGTAGCGCAATTTACAACACATTCATACCCTAGTATCGGTTTTTGGATTATGATAGCAATGAGTGTTCTTTGTATCTTGGCTGTATTTTCAAAGAAAAAAGAACTTAAAAAATGAAATTTTTGCTTTTAGCTTTTATGATCGCCACCTTTGGTCTTTCAAATCCGCTACAAGAGGCTATAAATTTAGCCAAAGACGGTGATACTCTTTGGCTAAATGACGGAATTTATAGCGGTAATGTTGTCGTTGATAAGGCGATAACCATCATCGGCAAAGGACAAAATGCCGTTATAAAGGGAGATAAAACTTCAAGCGTTATAAAAGTTACTAGCAAAAACGTTAAGCTTATAAATTTAAATATCGAAGGCAGCGGCATCAGTCAGATGACGCTTGATGCTGGGATAAGTTGCCTAAACGGCAATAACTTACTTGTAGAAAAAAATCGCATAAAAGATGTGCTTTTTGGTGTTGAATTATCTCAGTGCAATGGCTCTATTATAAGAGATAACAACATAACTTCAAAAGATGGGTTTGATATACCGCAAAGAGGCGATGCTATTAGAGCGTGGTATTCGCATGAGAATTTGATCGAAAAAAACTATGTTTATAATAGCCGTGATATCGTGGCGTGGTTTTCTAGTAGTAACACGATAAGAGGTAACCATGGTTATGGTAACAGATATGCGATACATACGATGTATTCGTCTAATAACCTAATAGAAGAGAATAAATTTAGCTACGGTGCCGTTGGGATGTATTTTATGTTTTCCACCAAATCGCTTGTTAAAAATAACACCATTATCGGCTCAAGCGGTGCTTTTGGGGTTGGCATAGCCTTAAAGGATGTTTCTGACTTTGATATAAAAGATAACATCTTGCTTTATAATGCAAGAGGATTTTATCTTGATAGGTCTCCGTTAAATCCAGGGGCGTTGAACAGCTTTGAGAACAACCAAATTTTACATAACATAGTCGGCGTTCAACTCCATGCTACACAAGAAAGAAGTATCTTTTTAAACAATGACTTTATCGGCAATATGGACACGGCGATAAACGACACCCCGGGCTCTAAGATCGACCAGATATACTGGGAGGGTAACTACTTTGACGAGTATGAGGGGTATGACTTGGATCGTAACGGCATAGGAGATGTATCCTATGTAAATTTTGTTTATGCCGATAGGCTGTGGCAATACTATCCGACTTTGAGATTTTTTTACGGCTCAAGTATTATAAGTGGATTAAATTTCCTGGCTAAATTAGCTCCGTTTTCAGAGCCTATAAAATTACTTGAAGATAAAAGTCCAAAAATGAAACCAAACAAAGAAAAGACAAGCGTATGAATAGAAGAAATTTTATAGCATTTACCGTAGTTGCTGCAGGAGTTGGGTATGGAGCGGGAAAGTTGCTTCCAAAGACAAATTCTCATGAACTGTATCTAAGACCGCCCGGTGCCGTTAAAAATTTCGAAGCTTTGTGTATAAAATGCGGGCAGTGCGTTCAAGTATGCCCTTATCACAGCATAAATTTGCTTGATATAACACAAGGATACTCAAACGGCACTTCATATATATCGCCAAATGATAGAGGCTGTTATCTATGTGATCTTTTTCCGTGTGTATTAGCCTGTCCAAGCGGCGCGTTAGATCATCATACGACTCGTATTAGCGATGTTTTAATGGGGATTGCGGTTTTGGGTGACGTAAATTCCTGCCTTGCTTATAAAAATGAAAACATCAACCAAAACGGCGTCTTAAAAATGCTTGAAAGAAAAACGTATAACGAACGTGAAGAGGCATTAAAAGAGACGATAAAACAAAGAGTTGATAACGAATGTGATCTATGTGTTAGACTTTGTCCTGTTGGAGATGAGGCTATAGCGATGAGACGGACAAAAGATGGTGCAAATTTACCCGATATAAAAGAAAAATGCGTAGGTTGCGGTGTTTGTGCGGAGGTTTGTCCGGCGCAGATTATTGGCATAATACCAAATAAAAAATATAATGAAATTTACAAGGAGGGCTAATGAGATATAAATTTTTATGCTGTTTGGCGGCGTTTACGCTACTTTGCGGTTGTGATAGCGGCAAAGGGAGTGAAGGTAAAATGACTCAAACCAAGCAGTCCGCACAAGCAGAGTTAGCCACAAACCAAGCTCCTGCGATAGAGATACAAAAAGCAAGTAACCATAACACAAAACAAAAGGATAATTCAGACTTTTTTACCTACGATATACATGGTCAAAAGCGCGTTTCTTTCGGGCTTGATGACAGTAACGTAAGTCGATCTGTCGGCGCTTTGGCTATGGTTCGCTCTCCACTTGAGGTTATAAATTTAAAGCTTATAAAGGGTCAGCTTAGCAAGGAATTTATCTTAAAATGCTCCGCTTGTCACGATGACTATGCAAACGGCATCATAGGCCCTTCGCTTTTAACTAAAAGTAGCGATGAGATATTTAATATGATAAGCGCTTACAAAAACAAAGAAAAAGCAAATGTTTTGATGAAAGACCTTATAAAAAACATGAGCGATACAGAGATAAGATCGCTTGCGGATGAGATAAGTAACTTTAACGAACAGTTTAGAAAAGGAAAATAACATGGGTAAGAAAATAGCAATAATCATCGGTGTTTTGATAATAGCTCTTATGGTTTTTATGATGAGTTCTAATACTCCTGCTTCAAAACAGAGTGAAGTTAAGCTTGAACCAAAAGAGACGATCGCGCCAAAAGTTGAGGTAAAAACGGATATAAATTTACAAGATGACGAAGAGCTTAAAAAGATAAAAGAGCTTAAAAACATGGTTGCTAATCAACCAACCACAGGCACGAGCAAAAGATACCTTACAACATGTGCTCCATGTCACGGTGCTAACGGTAAAGGCGTCATGGCTCCTGATATAAGTGGTAAAAGTAAGGATGAAATTTTATCAAGGCTAAAAGAGTATAAAGAAGACAAAATTCAAAACTCTCTCATGAAGGGACTTTTGACAAATGTCAGCGATACGGATCTGGGGCTCTTAGCTGATGAAATTTCAAATTTTAAAAGCGGTAATGAAAAATGAACAAATACACCACCCGTTGCACGGTAGCAAAAACGGGGTTTTTTGATACTTTAGTAATAGAAAACGAGCAGGGTAAAAAACGCTTAAGTATCCGTTCATGGCGGATATTTAGCATAGTTTTAGTCCATCTTTTGTTTATCCTTTCATACTATGCGGATATTCAAATTTTAGAAGGAAGTATCAGCGGTTCAAGAATGCTTGGCTTTCATCTTACGGATGCGTTTATGAGCTTTGAGGTCTTTGCCGCGACACATGAATTTGCTATAAATTTAATTATCGGTACATGTACGATTTTGTTTTTTTACGCTCTTGTCGGGGGCAGGGCGTTTTGTAGCTGGATATGTCCGTATTCGCTTTTAAGCGAGATAGGCGAGAAGATACATGAAAATTTAGCCGCTAAAAAGATCATATCAAGGCGAAATTTTGACCCTAGATGGAGATACGTCTTTGCTGTTTTGTTTTTGACTATGAGTTTTGCAAGCTCTCAACTTGTGTTTGAAATTTTTAGCGTCGTTGGGATATTTTCAAGGTTTATCATATATGGGTATTTTCATGCGATATGGTTTGTAGTGTTTGTTCTTTTTGTGGAAATTTTCTTTTCAAAAAGGGCTTGGTGCAGGTATTTTTGCCCTATCGGCGCAACCTACTCACTTCTAACTCGCACAAATGCCATCAAGGTAAGCTGGAACAAAGAGCTTTGTGATCACTGTCTTGTTTGTATAGACACTTGTTTAGTGCCACACGTGCTTGAGATAACTAAGAAAAACGCCAAGCTTAGCGGCGATGAAGATAAAAAAGAATTTAGGCTAGTTGGTGGCGACTGCACGCTTTGTGGACGCTGTATCGACGTATGTCATCACGATGCGCTTAAATTTGACAACGGTTTTAAAAGATTAATCTAAAAGGATAAAAGTGATAATTTTAAAAGGCATTACAAAGACTTTTAGCTCGCAAAATATTTTAAAAAATATTAATTTGCATATTAAAAAATCACAAAAAGTCGTAATATACGGACAAAATGGGGCGGGCAAAAGCTCGCTTATGCGTATAATCTTGGGCGAATTTAGACCAAATAACGGCGAGGTAAAAGTATGTAGCGCAGATCCATTTTTATCAAGAAAAGATGCTTTAAAAAACATATCATTTGTGCCACAAACTCCGCCGCCTTTGAAATTTAGTCTAAAAGAGCTTTGTGAGTTTGTTTGCAAAACTTCTGATGTTAAATTTGATCGCATTAAGTTTTTTTGCGATAAATTAGAGCTTGATTTAAATGGAAATTTAAACAAGCCTTTTTATAAGCTTTCAGGCGGCATGAAGCAAAAAATGCTTGTTGCCATAGCTTTTTCAAAAGATAGTGATGTGCTTATATTTGATGAGCCAACGGCAAACCTTGATCCAAAGGCAAGAGGAAATTTTATAGGGCTTTTGGATGAGTTTGCTAAAAGTAAAACACTTGTTTGTATCTCGCACAGAGTCGATGAGGTAAAGCAAATTTGCGATAGATACATAGAGATGGATCTTGGCGAAATTATCAAAGACGAAACCACAGGAGATCACGAATGAGTAATATTTTCTTAATAGCCAAACTTGACATTACAGAGTCGTTTCGCTCAAGGTGGTTCTTGCTTTATATGCTTGTGTTTACGGGACTTGTGATAACGTTTATATTTAGCGGAGTTACTGACTCTCGTGTGCTTGGATTTTCGGGACTTACTAGGCTTTTGCTACTGTTTATTCAAATTTGCGTTATTATCGTGCCTATTTTTATACTAGTCTCTACCGTGCGAAGTATAAATGCCGATAGGGACACAAATTTACTAGAATACATCCTAAGTTTTCCTATTAGTCTGGCGGAGTATTACTTTGGTAAGGCGCTTGGTAGGATATTTGTTATATTTACGCCTTTGGTTTTTGCACTTTTGCTAACTCTTGTTACTGGAGTTGCTAAAGATATAGAGATACCGTGGCAAATTTTAGGCTTTTATACGGCTTTGCTTTTTTCACTTAGTATAGTCTTTTTGTCGTTTGGATTTTTTATCTCGGCTTTGATTAAAAATCAAGAGATGGGGCAGGGTGTAGCATTTTTGCTTTGGTTGGTTCTGCTTGCTTTTATGGATTTGGCATTGATAGGGTTCTTGATGAAAAGTAGTGTTAGAGAGGATATTATATTTTTTATAGCACTCATTAATCCCATCGAGGTTTTTAGGGTTGCTGCTATTAGTTTGTTTGATCCAAATTTAGCCGTTATCGGCGTGGCTTCAAATTTTATACTCACAAATTTTAGCACAATGGGTTTTGTTTTGTATTCGATTTTTTATCCTATAGTTTTGGGTGTTATCTTGCTTACGGCAGGCTATTTTATATTTAGTAGTAAAGATCTAGTTTAAGATAAATTTTGTCTGTTTACATAATTTATGTAATATAACGCATTAAAAATAAAGGAGAAAATATGAAAATAAATAAAATTTTATTTATAGTTGCCCTATTTTTTGGGCTAAATTTCATGGCTTTTGCATAAGATAGCTTCCAACACATCAGAAACGCTACGGCTAAGATTAGCTATGCGGGCAAAGTCTTTTTGCTAGATCCATACCTTGCGCCAAAAGGCAAATATCCAGGCTTTGAAGGCACTTTAAACTCACATCTAAGAAATCCTCTAATAGAGCTTCCGATGGATGTAAAAGAGGTGTATAAAGGTGTGGATGCTATCATTATCACCCATACTCATCCTGACCACTTTGACGAAGTAGCAGCACAAATTTTACCAAAAGAGCTACCTGTGTTTGTCCAGCACAATGCCGACGCAAAGCTTCTTGTTTCACAAGGTTTTAAGAATATAAAAGTTATATATGACAGTGTGGAATTTGATGGTGTAAAACTAAGCAAAACAGGCGGTGCGCACGGCACTGTGGATATGTATGCTAACCCAAATCTTTCAGCACTCCTAGGTGATGCGATGGGCGTAGTCTTTGAGACTAAAGGACATGAGACGCTTTATGTTATGGGCGATACTTTGTGGACGGCTGATGTAAATAAGGCGCTTAATAAATTTAACCCAAGCGTAGTTGTGATGAATACTGGCGACGCTAGAATTTTAGGCTTTGAAAATAGCGGTATCATAATGGGAAAAGCCGATGTAGAACACGCCGCAAAGGTGCTTGTAAACACTAAAATCATAGCCGTTCATATGGACGCGGTTAATCACGCAAGTGTAAGCCGCGAAGATTTGCGTAAATTTGTAAAAGAAAAAGGTATAGATAGTAAGATTATCATCCCAAATGACGGCGATGTTGTTAAATTTTAACTACTTGCAAAAATTAGTGGCGAGCCAATTCTCGCCATTTTACTTAAAACAACCCTTTTAAAAGCCCTTTTATAGCATCTTTTGTCGTGCTAGAGTTCGTTTCGTTACTATCCTTGCCAAGTTTTTTATCTAAAAACCTATCTATCTCTTTTGTGATTTTGCCTTTAAGGTATTCTGAACTCACGCTGTATTTTGGATCTTGAGTGGTGCCTGTTATGGCGATTTTAGCGTCTGTTTTTTCGTATTTGAAATCAACCGGGATATTCATAGCTTGCGACGTGGTATCAAAAGTGCCGTTTGTAACGTTTATATCGCTTCTTTGTGCACTCATCTGGGCTTTAAAGTTTATAAGATTTTTATTTATCGTGCCTTTTAGATAGCCGTTTTTGTAAATTTCACTTGTTATGTCGCGTCCACTAAATGTCTTTATGGTATTTGTAAAGCCGTTTGATACGAGTCTGCCTTCGTTTATGTCGATATTAAAGTCGCCTTTTTGTGAAGCTAGGTTGTAGTTTAGCCTGCCATCTCCTATACCGTCATAAATATGTTGCATGTTTAATGTGTCGGTTAAGTCCTTAAAGGTGAAATTTTGCAAGATGGCATTAAGATCGTTGTTGTTAAGTTTTGCAGTTATTGTGCCACCAAAGACATTTGAGTTAAGGTTGGCTATTAAATTTTCACCACTTTTTACAATATCCCCGGTTGCGTTAAGTGCGCCTTTTAACTCTCGTCCTGTAGCAAATTTTAACCTTGATAGTTCCGGGATAAAGGCGTTAAATTTAGCATTTAGGTTGCCGCTATTTATGTCAAATTTCCCGCTTGTATCTTTTAAATTTAAAAGCGTCGAGCTGACATCCGTAGTAAAGTCTGCTACGTTTTTTGCGAGTTTAATGTTTGATGTGGCTTCAAATTTTACTCCGCTTGGGAAGCTTTTTTCTAGTAGTTTGCTAAGCTCTTTTTCGTAAGCTTCACCGTTAGTAAATGACAAGAGTATGTCGCCATTTAGGTTTTTTGGATCTATAGAACTTAAATTTGCACTTAAATTTAGTTTGGCATTTGCAAGCGGTGCTTGAGCAAGTAATAAAAATGCATCTTTTAGTGAGCCGTTTTTAAGTGTGGCATTTAGGTTTTGGTCTTTGAATTTGGCATTTATCTCTCCGCCGATCACACTTCCATAAATTCCAAGCTCGCTTAAAACTTTATCTACTACTTTGATATCGCCGTTTAAATTTACGGCTCCGCTTAGTTTTTGTTGGGTGATACTTTCAAATTTTGCCAGATCATCCGCAAGAA
Organism: Campylobacter sp. 7477a; assembly: GCF_014892335.1. Lineage (NCBI taxonomy): Bacteria > Pseudomonadati > Campylobacterota > Epsilonproteobacteria > Campylobacterales > Campylobacteraceae > Campylobacter > Campylobacter sp. 7477a. The sequence continues at coordinate 40,854 of NZ_JADBJH010000011.1, read as the reverse complement.
GTGAAAATTTGCTACTTAAGCTCTGTTTTTGTATATCAAATTCACCACTAACGTCTTTTAGTTTTATCAGCTCACTAAGTAAATTTGCTTTAAATTTAGCTATTGATTTGGCTATGATTACATCGGTGTTTAGGCTAAAGCCAACATCTTTTGCTAGGTTTAAATTTGCTACTTTTTTAAGTTCGTTTTTATTTATTTTGCCATCACTTGTAAGAGCGATATTGCCTTTGATATTTTTAGCGTCGTTTAAATTTTCAATAGTGGCAGTTGCGTTTATGTTTGCAGTTGCGTATGGGGGTTGTGCGGCTAGTTTTAACGCTTCTTCAAGCTTAACGGAGTGAATTTTAGCTAGCAACTTGCCGTCTTTTAAATTTGCATCTATCTTGCCACCAAGCCCGTCGATAACAGCATTTAAATTTTGAAGTTTATAGTCGCTAAAAGTAAGATCGCCGTTAGCTTTTAGAGCACCGTTTAATTTTTGGTTGATGATAGGCTCAAGTTTGGCTAGATCACTGATCTCGATCATAAAGTCTGTATTTAACGACTTATTGTCTATGTTATACACTGTTTTTGTCGTATTTGCAGTAGCGATAGGCGTGATAAGAGTGCTTTTTACATTTGCGATCCAGTTTGCTATTTGCGCATTTGCAGCGCCTTTAAATGTGAAATTTTTAGGCAAGCTTACGTTAAAGTCACGTGATATCAAAGCATTGTTTGCTACCGCGTCATATATTAAAATTTCAGCCATCCCGTTTGGCATGTCGTTTTGTTCGGTTATATTTGATGTGATATCGATACGTCCGCTTGTATATATCGGCTGCTTGACAAGGGCTAAAATCTCATCTATTTTTAGCTGTTTTGCGTTTAGTTGTAAGCTTAAAGGATTATACTCTTTAATGTTTGCTAAGAAATTTATACTTGATCCAAGGGCTTCTCCTGCTCCGTTTGCATCAAAGTTGTTAAATTTGCCCTTTATTTTGCCACTTAACGCGATCGGTTGCGTGAGTTTTAAATTTGCGCTTTTTAGGTCGCTTGCATTTATTTCGTAAGTAAGATCCATATTTTGGGAAAATACCGAAAAATCACCATTTATACTTGCTGATATTTCATTATTAACTTTAGCGTTTATATCCACTTTGCTAATGCCAAGCTCAAATTTATCAAAACTAAGTTCTATGCCTGCTTTTTGTTTTGCCAAATTTTGCGCATAAGAAGCGATCATAGAGTTGCCAAAACTGCTAAAGATAAAACCAAATACACAAAATACAGTGAGAATTAAAATTCCTGCGATGTAGGCTAAAATTTTCATATTTATCCTTTAAGATTTATTTTATTATATCATATATATTGAGCTTACTAGACTAAAGTTTATTGAAAAAGCTCGTATCAATAATTGACTTTTAACGAAAAAAATGCTAATATTTCATCACTCAAAAATAAAGAGTGCTAAAATTTGAAATTTAACCAAAAGGATGAACGATGAATTTTCAACCATTAGGCAAACGTATTCTAGTTGAGCGTGTGGAAGAAACAAAAACCACCGCTTCAGGTATTATTATACCCGATAACGCAAAAGAGAAACCTTTAAGCGGTAAAACATTAGCGGTAAGTAGCGAAGTAGAGTGTGTAAAGACAGGAGATACAGTTGTATTTGGCAAATATGCAGGCACTGAAATCACGCTTGACGCCAAGCAGTATCTAGTCTTAAATCTTGATGATGTTTTAGGCGTAATAAAATAAGAAATAAATTAAAAAGGAAATAAAATGGCAAAAGAAATTTTTTACTCAGATGACGCAAGAAACCGCTTGTATGAAGGCGTTAGAAAACTAAACGATGCTGTTAAGGTAACAATGGGACCACGCGGACGTAACGTGCTTATCCAAAAGAGTTTTGGTGCACCTGCTATCACAAAAGATGGCGTGAGTGTTGCTAAGGAAGTTGATCTAAAAGATACTATAGAAAACATGGGTGCAAGCTTAGTTCGCGAAGTTGCTAGTAAGACAAACGACCAAGCTGGTGACGGCACTACGACTGCGACAGTTTTAGCTCATGCGATATTTAAAGAGGGTCTTAGAAACGTAACTGCAGGTGCAAATCCAATCGAAGTAAAACGCGGTATGGACAAAGAGGTAGCTGCTCTTGTTGAGGAGCTAAAAAATATCTCTAAAAAAGTTTCAGGCTCAAAAGAGATCGCACAAATCGCAACAATCTCTGCAAATTCAGATGACAGCATCGGCAAGTTGATAGCTGACGCTATGGAAAAAGTTGGAAAAGACGGTGTTATCACTGTTGAAGAGGCAAAGTCTATCGAAGACGAGCTAAATGTAGTTGAAGGTATGCAGTTTGACCGTGGATATTTAAGCCCGTATTTCATCACAAATACTGAAAAAATGCAAGTTGAACTAAGTAATCCATACATCTTGTTATTTGACAAAAAAATCGCAAATTTAAAAGATCTTTTACCTGTGCTTGAGGCCATACAAAAAACAGGAAAACCTCTTTTGATAATCGCTGAAGATATCGAAGGTGAAGCACTTGCGACACTTGTAGTAAACAAACTTCGCGGCGTACTAAATATCTCTGCCGTAAAAGCTCCTGGTTTTGGCGATAGAAGAAAAGCTATGCTTGAAGATATTGCTATCTTAACAGGTGGTGAAGTTATCAGTGAAGAGCTAGGCAGAACTCTTGAAGGTGCTACTTTAAATGATCTTGGACAAGCTTCAAGCGTAGTTATCGACAAAGATAATACAACTATCGTAAATGGTGCTGGAGAAAAAGCCGCAATAGACGCTAGAATCAACCAAATCAAAGCTCAAATCGCAGAAACTACAAGCGACTATGATCGTGAAAAACTTCAAGAACGTCTAGCTAAGTTAAGCGGAGGCGTAGCTGTTATAAAAGTAGGAGCTGCTACTGAAACCGAGATGAAAGAGAAAAAAGACCGCGTTGATGACGCTTTAAGCGCAACTCGCGCAGCCGTAGAAGAGGGCATAGTTGTAGGCGGTGGCTCTGCACTTATCCTTGCTTCAAAACGCGTAAAACTTGACCTTGCAGGCGATGAAAAAATAGGTGCTGAGATAGTTCGTCGCGCACTTCGCGCTCCACTTCGCCAAATCGCTGAAAACGCTGGTTTTGACGCGGGTGTAGTTGCAAATGCAGTTGAAACTAGTACGGATGATAATTTTGGCTTTAACGCTGCAAGCGGCGAGTATGTAAATATGTTTGAAGCAGGTATTATAGATCCTGTGAAAGTTGAGCGTGTAGCTCTTCAAAACGCTGTTTCAGTAGCTAGCTTACTTCTAACCACAGAAGCTACGATTAGTGAGATAAAAGAAGATAAACCACTTCCTGCGATGCCTGATATGGGCGGAATGGGTGGTATGGGCGGAATGATGTAAGCCCATCAAATTTAGCCCGTTTTTAGCGGGCTAAATTTATTTTTACAACATACAAAAATACTTCAAAATACACAAAAATACGACTTTAATTTAATAAACATTTAACCAAAACTAGCCTATAATTTACGCAAAATATTTAATTTTCTGCAATAAATTTAAAATAAAGAGCTTAAAAATAATGTTTGATAATATTTTTAGAGAATACGACATTCGCGGTATTTTTGATCAAGACCTCAATGAAACTAGTGTAAAAGCTATCGGATATGCCTTGGGTTTAAAAATGAAAGAGTTTGGTGTAAAAACACTAAGTGTTGGCTATGATGCAAGGCTAAGTGCGAGCAAGTTATTTAAATTTTTACTTAGTGGTTTAAATAAGGCTGGCGGTATTAAAATTTATGACATAGGCTTGCTTCCTACGCCAGTGGGATACTTTAGTGTGTATGCTGACTATTTTGACGCAAATGTTATGATAACTGGCTCACATAATCCAAAAGAGTATAATGGGTTTAAAATAACTATAAAAAAAGATAGCTTTTTTGGTGATGATCTGCAAAAATTAAAACTTGAAGTAAATAAAATAATAGATCAAAACACGCGCATAGATGACGATGTAGCTTGCGAGAAATTTGACATTCTAACACCATATAAAGAGTTTTTTGTTAAAGAATTTGCGGGGTTAAAGAGCTTTAAAGAGCCTTTTGCGATCGACTGTGCGAATGGTGCGATAGGCGTGAGTGTCGTACCTATCATAAATGAACTTGGCTTAAATGCTAAAATTTTATACCCTGAGCCTGACGGAAATTTCCCAAACCATCACCCGGATCCAAGTGAAAAGGAAAATTTAGAGGATATTTTTAGATTTATTGACGGTGGTGATGTAAAGCTTGGCTTTGGCTTTGACGGCGATGGCGATCGTATAGCGGTGATCACTCCAAAGCGTGATATAAAGGGTGATGAGCTAGCTTATCTTTATGCATTAAATATGCAAAATCCACGCGTTCTAGGTGAGGTAAAATGCTCGCAAAATATGTATGACGAGATCGCTAAGATCGGCGAAGTTTTCATGGGCAAAACCGGACATAGTAATATAAAAAAGATGATGAAAGAGCTAAGTGTGGATCTTGCTGCCGAAGTTAGCGGACATATCTTTTTTAAAGAGCGATATTTTGGTTTTGATGACGCACTTTATGCGATGATGAGAGTTTTGGAGCTTGTTAATAAAGGCTTTGACCTTGATGGTGAACTTGACAAGATGCCACCTGTTTTTAGTACCGATGAGATAAAGATAAAAGTAAGCGAAGAGGATAAATTTAAAATAGTCGAAGAGCTTAAAAGACGTATAAAACATAATGAATGTGACTTACCTAAAATTTTAAATCTTATCGAGATAGACGGCGTTAGAATCCAATTTGAAGAGGGCTGGGCGCTAGTACGCGCTTCAAATACTACTCCTGTTATTGTAACAAGATTTGAAGCTAAAAATGAGATATTTTTGAATGAAATTCAAGAGAAAATTGAAATATTAATAAGAAAAATCAAATGATAAATATAATACTTTGTGGTGGTAGTGGCACTCGTCTATGGCCTATAAGCCGTACACTTATGCCTAAGCAGTTTATTAAATTGTTTAATGGTAAATCTTTGTTTCAATCAACGCTAGAGAGAAATTCATCTTTGTGCGATAAGAGTCTTATTGTTTCAAGTTGTGAACAATATTTTTTGGCACTCGATCAAAGCGAAGAGATGGGTATAATAAAAAATGATTATTTGCTAGAACCATTCGGTAAAAACACTGCGCCAGCAATAGCATTTGCTTGTTTTGCTATTGACAAAGAAGAGACAGTACTTGTTACTCCTTCTGATCATCTGATAAAGAATCAAAAAGAGTATGAAAGAGCTGTTTTAAAGGCAAAAGAATTTGCAGAGAATAATACTCTTGTAACGTTTGGTATAAAGCCTGAGTTTGCACAAACTGGTTTTGGATATATAGAGCTTAAGAACACATTGGGTGACGTAAAAGCGTTTCATGAAAAGCCGGACTTTAAAACTGCTAGTAAATATGTTGAAGCCGGCAATTACTATTGGAATAGCGGTATGTTTATGTTTAAGGCTGGAGTGTTTTTAGATGAGCTAAGAAAATACTCTCCTAAAATTTATGAATCATCGCTAATCGCTTTTAAAAATGCCTCTAAAACAGACGTTATACGTATCAAGCATGATGATATGATGAAAATCCCAGAAAACTCAATAGACTATGCTGTAATGGAAAAATCTAATAAAGTAAAAATGATAGTTAGTGGTATTGAATGGAGTGATGTTGGCAGTTTTGATTCACTTTATGATGAACTTGATAAAGATAGTGATGGAAATACTAGGTGTGAAAAGCATGTTTCAATTGATTCTAAAAATAATCTAATTTTATGTGAAAGCAGACAAATAGCTACAATTGATGTTGAAGATTTGGCGATTGTGGACACAAAAGATGCATTGCTTGTATCAAAAAAAAGTTCTAGCCAAAAAGTAAAAAAAGTAGTAGAAAATCTAAAAAGCATAAATTCATACCTTATAGATACTCATCTTGTGGGCCATAGGCCTTGGGGTTCTTACACTATACTAGAAGAAACAAATGGATACAAGATAAAACGCATTGAAGTAAAGCCAGGCAAAAGACTGTCTTTGCAAAAGCACTTTCATAGAAATGAGCACTGGATAGTTGTTTCTGGAACAGCTACAGTAACAGTAGGAAATGAAACAAAACTTGTACGACCAAATGAATCAACTTATATAAAAATGGGTGAGATTCATAGATTGTCAAATGAAGGAAAAATTCCTGTAGTTCTCATAGAAGCTCAAGTTGGTGAATATACAGGTGAAGATGATATAATACGCATTGAAGATGATTTTAAAAGAGATTAAAAATTATTAGGAATATTAAATGATAAAACAAAAAGTAGCACTGATTACAGGCATAACTGGACAAGACGGAAGCTATCTGGCTGAGTTTTTGTTAAAAAAAGGGTATGTAGTACATGGTATAAAAAGACGCTCATCGCTTTTTAATACTGATAGAATAGATCACCTTTATCAAGATCCACATGAAAAAAATGTAAATTTACATTTACACTATGGCGACATGACCGATAGTATGAACCTAACTAGAATCATACAAGAAACACAGCCTGATGAGATATATAACTTAGCTGCCATGAGTCATGTTCACGTGTCATTCGAGACACCAGAGTACGTAGCAAATGCAGATGGTACTGGAACTTTAAGAATTCTTGAAGCAGTAAAACTTTTGGGACTTACTAAAAAGACAAAAATTTATCAAGCTTCAACCTCAGAGCTTTATGGAAAAGTACAAGAGGTGCCACAGAGTGAAAAGACTCCATTTTACCCAAGAAGCCCATATGCAGTAGCCAAGATGTATGCTTACTGGATAACTGTAAACTATAGAGAGGCCTACGGAATGTTTGCTTGTAATGGAATTTTATTTAACCATGAAAGCCCTGTTCGCGGTGAGACATTCGTAACAAGAAAAATAACAAGAGCAGCTTCAAAAATAGCACTTGGGCTTCAAGATAAGCTATATCTTGGAAATTTAGATGCAAAACGTGACTGGGGACACGCAAAAGATTATGTAAAGATGATGTGGATGATTTTGCAAGCAGACGAGCCGGAAGACTGGGTAATAGCCACAGGACAAACGACGACGGTAAGAGACTTTGTAAGATTTGCTTTTGCATATGCTGGGATAAATTTAAAATTTGAAGGAAACGGCGTAGATGAAGTGGGTTTGATTGAATCTTTAAATTTAGAAAAAGCTAAAGAGCTAGGCATAGATATATCTCATCTAAAGATGGGGCAAATAGTCGTTTGCGTAGATCCTAGATATTTTAGACCAACAGAGGTTGATTTATTGCTAGGCGATCCTACTAAGGCCGAGCAAAAACTAGGCTGGAAACGAGAGTTTAATTTACAAAATTTAGTAGATGATATGATGAAATCGGATTTAAAGCTTATGACAAAAGATGTCTATCTTAAAAATGGTGGATATAAAATTATGAGCTATTACGAGTAGAGTTTTGTATGCAAAAAATACTAATAACTGGTTCTAACGGAATGGTTGGAAGAAATATAGTTGAGTTTGAGAAGTCAAAAAAACATGTTCTTCTAACCCCATCGAGTAAAGATTTAAATCTTTTGGATAGAAAATTAGTTGATAATTATATTAAAGAAACTAAGCCTGATATTGTAATCCATTGTGCAGGAAGAGTTGGCGGCATTCAAGCCAATTTGGCTAATCCTGTTGCCTTTTTGGCTGAAAATACTCAGATTGGATTAAATATCATTATGGGTTCGTATGAAAATGGGGTTAAAAAATTTATAAATATGAGTAGCTCTTGCATGTATCCAAAAAATGCTATTAATCCTTTAAAAGAAGAGTTGATACTCAAAGGCGAACTTGAACCGACAAATGAAGGGTACGCAATAGCAAAAATAACATCAACAAGACTTTGTGAATATATTAATAGAGAAAATAAAGAGTTTCAATACAAAACAATTATCCCATGTAATTTATACGGAAGATATGATAAGTTTAATCCAAAAGATTCGCATATGCTTCCAGCTGTTATTAAAAAAATCTATGAAGCGAAAGTAAATAATCAGAATACTGTTGAGATTTGGGGCGATGGAAAAGCAAGAAGAGAGTTTATGTATGTTGAAGATTTGGCAGACTTTACATATTTTGCACTAGAAAACTATGAAAAAATGCCACAAAATATAAATGTTGGTTTGGGTCACGATTATACTATAAACGAGTATTATAAAGCTATAGCAGAAGTTATTGGATACAAAGGTAATTTTACTCATGACCTATCAAAACCAGTAGGAATGAAGCAAAAGCTTATAGACGATGCTGAACTTAAAAATTTTGGTTGGAGATATAAAACATCTTTAAAAGATGGAATTCAAAAAACTTATGAATATTATCTAAAAGGTTTGTAAATTAATGGGAACGATAAGATTTTTACTTGCAATCAGTGTTGTTATAGCACATTCTGCTCCGATCTTTGAACAAAGATTATGGGGGGGGGGTAATAGCTGTTGAGATTTTTTTATTATTTCTGGATTCTATATGGCGCTAATCTTAAATGAAAAATATAATACCAATGATAAAATAATAGTGTTTTATAAAAATAGGCTTTTAAAATTATTTCCGATTTATTGGACTATTTTAATTATTACGCTATTGATATTTTTGTATTTGTATTTAAATAAAGGTGGAGCATTAAGGCATATTATAGACAATATTGACAAATCAGGTTTTTTTAGCTTATATATTCTTTTATCAAATGTATTTTTGATTGGCGAAGATCTATTGATGTTTTTAGGATTTGATGGAGATAGTATAGTTTTCACAAAGTCTTTTTTAGATACTAATATGCCATTTCATAAATTTATTATAATTCCGCAATCTTGGACTCTAAGCCTAGAAATAATGTTTTATTTAATGGCTCCATTTGTTGCCAGAAGAAGTATAAAATTTTTAATATGTTTATTTTCTATTAGTATGATTATAAAAATTAAATTATGGAGTGCTGGTTTAAGCAATGATCCTTGGAGTTACAGGTTTATATTAAGCGAACTTTCATTCTTTTTTATTGGAATGATAATGTATAAAGTTTATAAATTTGGTTTGTACTCAAAGTTTATAAACAATAAAATTTTATTTTTTATTGGATTATTGTTATTTTTTACAAGTGGATTTTTTTATTTTAACCTAAAAGATATTTTGATGTTTAATGGTATAGATTTACTTAAATATATTATATATTTTTTGTTTATTATATTCCTACCATTATTTTTTGTTCAAACAAAGGACATCAAAAAAGATAGATATATCGGCGAACTATCATACCCAATCTACATAATTCATGCACTTGTAATAATGGTTGTACATAAAATAGCAAATGGTACAATTTTAAGCTTGTTTGCTATACTTGGAAGCATTTTGTTGTCTATAATTTTAAATAAAACTATTCAGGAAAAAGTTGAGAAAATAAGGATTAAAAACATTAGCAATAAAGGCTAAACAAAGTTAAGCTATATAAAATTTTAATCATATAGGTGGACACATAAACCATGGATTTAGGTGTTGATTTTATAATAAACTATAAGTTATTATATGCAATAATAATATTGGTTTGTAAAAATAGCATTAACACAAAAAATAAACCTTACTATAAAAGAGGAAAATAATGATAACAAGTTATCCATTAGCAACATCAACATGGGATGAGAAGGAGCTGGAAGCAATTCAGGCTGTAATAAATAGAGATATGTATACTATGGGTGATAGCGTAGTACAATTTGAACATGATTTTTGCAAATTTGTAGGCAGTAAATATGCTGTGATGGTAAGTTCAGGTTCAACTGCAAATTTAATAGCTACTGCGGCACTTTTTTATACAAAAAATCCAAAGCTTAAAAGGGGAGATGAAGTAATAGTTCCTGCCGTTTCTTGGTCAACTACATATTATCCGCTTTATCAATACGGACTAAAATTAAAATTCGTAGATATAGATTTAGAAACATTAAACTATGATTTGCGTGCTTTAAAAGAAGCAATAACAGATAAAACAAAAATGATTATGGTTGTAAATCTTTTGGGTAATCCAAATGATTTTGATGCAATTTTTGAGATGATAAAAAATAAAGATATTATTGTATTAGAAGACAACTGTGAGTCAATGGGAGCAGAATACAAAGGCAAGCAAGCAGGAACATTTGGAATCATGGGAACATTTTCTACGTTTTTTTCTCACCATATGGCCACTATGGAGGGTGGATTTGTTGTGACGGACAATGAAGAACTTTATCATATTTTATTATCTCTTAGGGCTCATGGGTGGACAAGAAATTTGCCTAAAGAAAACAAAGTTTGTATAAAAAGCGATAATTGGTTTGAAGAGTCTTTTAGATTTGTGCTTCCAGGATATAATGTAAGACCTGTAGAAATGAGTGGAGCAATTGGAATAGAACAACTTAAAAAACTTCCAAGTTTTTTAAAAGAAAGAAGAAAAAATGCACAAATCTTTCAAGGATTGTTCTCAAATCATCCTGATTTTATTATTCAAAAAGATGTTTGTAATAGTTCGTGGTTTGGTTTTTCACTTATTATAAAACCTATTTCAAAACTTAAAAGGGTTGATATAGTAAAAAGACTTATGGATGCCAAGATCGACTGTCGCCCAATAGTTACTGGTAATTTTACAAGAAATGATGTAATGAAGTATTTTGATTATGAGATACATGGTGAGCTTAAAAATGCGGACTATTTACATGAAAATGGACTATTTGTTGGAAATCATCAAATTTGTTTAAAAAATGAGATTAAATATCTAGCGGAGGTTTTAAAATGAAGGTTTTACTATTAGCTGGTGGCTTTGGCACAAGACTTGCTGAGGAGACCGACACAAGACCAAAACCTATGGTTGAGATAGGTGGCAGACCTATACTTTGGCATATAATGAAAATTTATAGCAAATATGGTTTTAATGAATTTGTTGTTCTTTTGGGATATAAAGGTTACTATATAAAAGAGTATTTTGCAAATTATTTTTTGCACAGAAGTGATGTAACGATAGATCTAAAAACAAACGATATGACTATCCATAATAACTTCAGCGAAGACTGGAAAATAACGCTCCTTGATACTGGACTAGACACAATGACTGGTGGAAGAGTAAAGAGAGCAAAAGAATATATAGGTAATGAAACTTTTATGCTTACTTATGGGGATGGTGTGAGTGATATTAATATAGATGATTTAGTTAAATTTCATAAATCTCACGGAAAGTTGGCCACTATGACAGCTTACCAGCCGGATGGTAGATTTGGTGCGCTTGATATAAATGATGCAAATGTTATAACCTCTTTTATGGAAAAGCCAAAAGGTGATGGAAACTGGATAAATGCGGGATTTTTTGTGTGTGAGCCAAAAGTGCTTGACTATATTACTGGCGGTGATGATACTGTTTTTGAGCAAGAGCCACTTTCAAATTTAGCTAAAGATGGTGAATTGTGTGCTTTTAAGCATAATGGTTTTTGGAAGCCTATGGATGCTTTAAGAGATAAGCAGGTGCTGCAAAAAATGTGGGACAGCGGTAAAGCCCCATGGAAGATTTGGTAATAAGAAATGTTTAATAATATTTACTATGGAAAAACTGTTTTTATAACAGGTCACACTGGGTTTAAAGGCTCTTGGTTATCATACTGGCTTATGAAAATGGGAGCAAATGTTGTAGGGTATTCAAACGAAATTCCCACAAAACCTAGCCATTTTGAACTTTTAAATTTAGATATGAAAAGTTTTTTTGCTGACATAAGAGATATTGATAAGCTAAATGTTGCTATAAAAGAGAGTAAGCCTGACATTGTCTTTCATCTAGCTGCACAGCCTCTTGTTAGGCTGTCATATAAAAATCCTATAGAAACATATGAGACTAACGTTATTGGCACACTTAAGGTATTTGAAGCGTGTAGAACAAATGGTGTAAAAGCGATAGTAAATATAACAAGTGATAAGTGCTATGAAAATAAGGAGTGGGTCTGGGGATACCGTGAAAATGATCCTATGGGTGGATATGATCCATATAGCTCATCAAAAGGATGTGCTGAAATCATCACAAGTTCCTATAGGAACTCTTTTTTTAACCTAGATAAATACAATATATCGCATCAAACGCTTTTAGCAAGTGCTAGGGCTGGAAATGTCATAGGTGGTGGGGACTGGGCTGATGATAGGCTTATTTGTGATGTGGCTAGAGCAGCTTCTAAAAATGAGGCAGTACTAATAAGAAACCAAAAAGCTACTAGACCTTGGCAGCATGTTCTTGAGCCGTTGAGTGGATATTTATTATTAGGTCAAAAACTGCTTGAAGGCAGAAAAGAATTTGCTGATGGATGGAATTTTGGTCCTAGAGAAGAGGGTAATTATAACGTAGGAGAAGTTTTAATAGAGCTTAAAAAGCATTGGGATAAGGTTGAGTTTAAATTTGAAACAAACTCTAAAAATCCGCATGAGGCAAATCTTTTAAAACTTGATTGTTCAAAGGCAAATATTAAACTAGGCTGGAGGCCTACATGGGATAGTAAGATCGCATTTAAAAAAACCATTAGCTGGTATAAGTCTTATTATGAAAACAGTGCAGAGGTGCTAACCAAAAGTGATTTGGAAAGTTATATTAAAGATGCAAGAATAAAAAAAATGGAATGGAATAGTTTATGAAAATAAGAGTGGCCGATTATTTAACGGAAAAGCTAGCTCAAGCTGGTGGCGGTAATATTTTTATGATCACTGGTGGAATGATTATGTTTTTAACTGATGCTGTGGAAAAACTTCATCAAAAAAATAAATTAAACTACTATTGTTTTCATCATGAGCAAGCTGCCAGTATGGCTGCAGAAGCATATGGAAGAACAACTGGAAAAATTGGGGTTGCGTACGTGACAGCCGGACCAGCCGCATTAAATACAATGACAAGCGTAGTGGGATCTTTTGTTGATAGATCGCCAATGATCGTGGTTTCTGGACAGTCAAAAGTAGAACAAGTAAAAATTGTTGAGCCAAGACAATTTGCACTACAAGGGTTTAATACAAAGCCTTTGTTTGAAAAAGTCACAAAGTATGCAGTTATCCTAGACGATATAAAAGAAGTTAAATATAAGGTTGAAAAAGCAATTTATTTAGCTTTACAGCAGCCATTTGGTCCGGTTTGGATTGAGTGTCCAATTGATATTCAGGGTGCATTTTTTGATCCTGATGACTATGATGGGTTTGTTCCGTGTATTGTGAAAAAAAAATACTCAAAGAATGATTTATTTTTAATAGCTAATATGTTAAAAAATGCATCAAGACCAGTAATACTTGCTGGTGCTGGAATTAGACAATCCAATATGGTTAAAGAATTTAATGAATTAATTGATATATTAAAAATACCAGTTACCACTACCAGAATGGCAATGGATATTATAGATGACAATAATCCGTATTTTATTGGAAGACCTGGAACTTATGGTGATAGGGCTGGCAACTACACGGTTCATAACTCGGATGTTTTATTGGTGCTAGGTTGTAGATTAAGTATAGGTGTTATTGGCCATGATTATGTTATGTTTGCAAACGAATCTAAAAAAATTATCATTGACATTGACCCAAGTGAGTTTCAAAAACCATCTATTGGTAAAAGTGATGTATGTATTGAGGCTAACTTAATAGATATTATACCTGAGCTAACAGAATTACTAAAAAAAGGGTATAAAGATCAAATATATTCTAGTAAATGGTTGTTACTCGCAAGACAATGGAAAGAACAATATCCTGTTGATTTGCCAGAGTATAAAGATCAAAAAGAGGTCAATTCTTACCATTTTATGCATGAATTTTCAAAAAATGTCCCAAGTGATACGTTATTTGCTGTTGATACAGGCTCTTGTTTTCATGTTCATGCGCAGGCCTTTAAAGTCAAATACGGACAAAGACATATTATAACTGGAGGATTATCCACAATGGGATATAGCCCATCTTCTATAGGCGTGGCTATATCTTCGGAGAAAAATAGGGATGTTTACTGTATTTCTGGTGATGGTTCCATACAGATGAATCTACAAGAATTTCAAACTATTTCATACTATAAGTTACCAATAAAAACAATTATAATAAATAATGATGGTTATTTGCTTATACGACTTACTCAAAAGAATTTTTGTGAAAATAGACTGATAGGAGAAAGTGATAAGAATGGTGTCAGTTTTCCTAGCATGGAGAAAGTTGCAGAATTATATGGAATTAAATACTTGAGTATTAAAAATAACCAAGAATTAGATGAAAAAATATGTGAACTTATAAGTTACAATGGACCTATGATTTGTGAAGTTTTTACTGGCAGAGAACAGCTATTGATTCCTAGGGTTGCATCCAAAAAAGAAGATGATGGTAAAATTGTATCCATGCCGTACGATGATATGTTTCCGTTCTTATCCAGAGATGAGTATTGTGAAAATAAAAAAAAGGTAGCCAAGTGCAAAAAAAATTAAGAATCGGTATAATAGGTAGTGGAAATATTGGTACTGATTTGCTAATGAAAGTTATAAAATCGGACTTTCTTGAATGTGCCATGTTTATAGGTAGGAATTTAAACTCTAAGGGTATGTCAAGGGCTTTATCTTTAAATATTCCTTTGAGTGATAAAGGCATAGATGCTGTTGTGGAAAACCATGACAAGTTTGATTTGATTTTTGATTCCACTACTGCTTTAAGTCACTTGGAGCATGCTCCTATTTTTGAAAAATATAACATTATAGCCATTGATATGACACCGGCCAAAATTGGTGAATTAATTATTCCATCTGTGAATATTGAAAGTGTTGAATGCAAGAAGAATATAAATATGATTACATGTGGTGGACAGTCTTCTATTCCAATTGCTTATGCTATCAGTCGTATTGTGGATGATATTGAGTATATTGAAATAGTTTCCACAATATCTTCAAAAAGTGCTGGGCCTGGAACTCGTGCAAATATAGATGAATATATTGAAACCACAGAAGGGGCATTATCTTTATTTACTGGATGTAAAAATGTAAAAGCAATAATTAATTTAAATCCAGCTATTCCTAGTATAGATATGCAAACAACAATTTACATCAAATCAAAAAAACCTGATATGGAAAAAATAAAAAAAGCCGTTAATGAAATGGTTGTTAAAATTAAGAATTATGTGCCTGGTTATAGTTTAGTAGTTATGCCAAAGTATGCAAATGGAACAATAATGCTTACAGTAAAGGTTCAAGGCGCTGGTGACTATTTGCCAAAATACGCTGGAAATCTTGACATTATAAATTGTGCTGCCATTGAAGTGGCAGAAAAAATTGCGAAAACAAGATGTTAAAAAAGGCTATCATGAGAAATAAAATAATAATTTACGATGTATCTTTAAGAGATGGCTCTCATGCTATTTCTCACCAGCTTAAAAAAGAACAAATATCCATTTATGCAAAAGGTGCCGAGGAGGCTGGCTTGTATGCTATTGAGGTTGGTCATGGCAATGGCCTCGGTGCTTCTTCTATTTTAGTGGGAGAGAGTAGGCTATCAGATGAAATAATGCTAAAAACAGCCAAAGAGCAACTTCAAAATACTAAATTGGGTGTTCATGTAATCCCTGGTTTTGCCACTATAAATAAAGATTTGAAAAAAGCTATAGAATGTGGTGTTGATATTTTCAGGGTAGCAAGCCATTGTACGGAAGCCGATGTTACTCAAAGGCATATTGCGTTTGCAAGAGAAAATGGCAAAGAGGTTTATGGCTTGTTGATGAATAGCCATATGACAACACCAGAAATACTGCTAGATGAAGCTTTTAAAATGCAAACTTACGGAGCCCAAGCCATCGTTATACTAGATTCTTCTGGGAGTTTTTTACCAAATGACGTTGTGAAGAGAATAACTCTTTTATCAAACAATTTATCAGTTCCTGTGGGATTTCATGGACATAATAATCTTAGTTTAAGTGTTTATAATTCTATAGTGGCATTAGAGTCAGGCGCACAGATTATAGATGCTTCTATAAAAGGGTTTGGGGCGGGTGCTGGAAATACTCCCATGGAAGTTTTGGTTGGAGTTCTTACTAAGTATAATTTTGAAACAGGGATTGACTTATATAAAATTTTAGATTTAGCTGACTTAGCTGAAAGAGAATTAATGGAAAAACCAGTTACTATATCACCACTAAGTATTGTTGGTGGCTTGTCTTCTGTCTTTTCTGCTTTTTCAAGACAAATAAAAAATGTAGCAAACGAATACAATGTGGATCCAAGAGATGTATTTTTTGAATTGGGAAGAGAGAAGGTTGTAGGCGGACAAGAGGATAAGATTGTCGAAGTTGCGATTAGATTAAGTAAAAGATCTGGACAATAATATGTATTTTAATTTAAATCAGTTTGAATTAGATAGACTTTCAGAATTAAAAAATAGTGAAATACTGGCTACTGGTGGAACTGGTTTTTTTGGTAGATGGATTTTGGAATTTGTACTATATTTGAATAATAAATATAATTTTAATATAAAACTATATTTATTGGCTAGAAATGACAATATAGAAATAAACGAAATAGCAAAACAAAGTAGGAATATATTTTTTATTAAAAATGATATAAGAAATATTAAAGAGCTACCTGAAAATATAAATTATGTTATTCATGCTGCATGCACTCCAGATAATATTTGGCACATTAATAATCCTATTGAAACAATGAATATTATTTCAATAGGCACAAAACAGTTACTGGATGGTATTATTAAACTGGAAAATGTTAAGAAAGTAATAAATTTATCATCTGGTCAAATCTATGGAAATAGTGCATATAAAAAAATAAAAGAAAATTCTTTTGGTGCTCTTGACTGTTTTTCTGTTAAATCAATATATTCTGAATCAAAGAGATACAGTGAAGCCTTATGTAAAGCATATGAAACTTTCTATAGGTTACCGATTGTTCAAGTAAGACCTTTTTCCTTTATTGGACCTTTTATGAGTTTGCAAAAACCTTGGGCTATCAATAATTTTATACACGATGCAATAAAATTTAAAAAAATTAAGATAGTTGGCAATGGAAAACCTATTAGAAGCTATATGTACCCTACTGACATGATTGAGTGGTTATTTGGCATTTTGGTGAGCCAAAATCACAATAATACCTATAACCTGGGGAGCGATGAAGGTGTTTCGTTGGAAAATTTAGCCTTGGTAATAAGAGATATTTTAGGAAATAGGATAGATATAGAGATTTTAAATATGAATGATAATGATGATGTGTTTTTGCCAGATATAGAATTCGCAAAAAAAGAACTTGATGTAGATACTAAAGTTAATTTTAAAGAAGCCTTGAAAAAAACAATAAAATGGAATATTGATAAGTGAATATATTTATAACAGGATCAAACGGTTTTATTGGAAGTCATTTAAAAGAGTACTTGAATAAAAATTATACAAAATATAAGCTCTTTACTCCATTAAGCAAAGAGCTTGATTTGTCAAACGAAATATCAGTTGATGATTATATAATGTCAAATAAAATTGACATTATTATTCACTTGGCAAATCGTGGTGGAGATAGGGCTACTGTTGATATAAAAAATATCACAGAGTATAATCTTAGAATTTTTTTTAATATTGCTAAGCATGAAAAAAATGTAAAAAAAATCATATCATTTGGAAGTGGAGCCGAATATGGCAAACATAAACCTATAGTTAATGTTAAAGAAGATGACTATTTGATTTCTCAGCCATTAGATGAGTATGGGTTTTATAAATCAATAACTTCAAAATATATTGAAAAATCAAGCAAGATAGTTCAGTTAAGGATTTTTGGAGCTTACGGAGAGTATGAAAATTATAGATTTAAATTCATATCCAATGCGATTGTGAAAAATCTTTTTAATTTGCCAATAGTTATAAATAAAAACGTATATTTTGATTATATTTATATCGATGATTTAATAAAAATGATTGATTGGTTTGTTTACAATGATTCAAAAGAAAAGATTTATAATACAACTACTGGTAAAAAAATAGATTTAATTACTCTTGCAAATTTAATAAATGAAGTGAGTGATTTTAAATCTGAAATAAAAGTTTTAAACGAAGGCTTAAATAACGAATACACTTCAAACAATGAGCGAATTATGAAAGAATTAAAAGATTTTGAATTTACTCATCATAAAAATGCAATACGAAAAATGAGAGAGTATTTTAAGGAAAATCTTGAAAAGTTAGACAGGGATTGTATTATAAATGATCCATATTTAAAAGAGATTAATAATATTTGGAAAGGAAAATAAATGACAAAACAAGAGCAGTTAAAACAAGAAATTTTAGAAAAAACAAAAGAGTATTATGAGCTAGTGCATAAAGTAGCCTCACGGCAAGAATTTGTAGCTGGAAAAAGTAGAGTAAATTACGCAGGGCGTGTGTTTGATGAAAAAGAGATGGTGAATTTAGTAGATAGCTCACTTGACTTTTGGCTTACATATGGAGAGTACTCTAAGAAGTTTGAAAAAGAGTTTGCAAAGATGCTTGGCGTAAGATGGGCGTTTTTGGTAAATAGCGGAAGTTCGGCAAATTTACTTGCGTTTTTTACGCTTACTTCACCTCTTTTAAAAGAACGTCAGATAAAGCGCGGTGATGAGGTTATAACTGTAGCGGCTGGATTTCCAACTACTGTCACTCCTATAGTGCAGTATGGAGCTGTGCCTGTTTTTGTCGATATGGAGTTAGAGTGTTTTAATATAGATGTAAATGAGCTAGAAAAAGCGCTTAGTCCAAAAACAAAAGCCGTTATGATAGCTCACACTCTTGGCAATCCTTTTAATATAAAAGCCATAAAAGAGTTTTGTGATAAACATAATTTTTGGCTCATAGAGGATAACTGCGATGCGTTAGGCTCACTATATGATGGTAAACCAACAGGCACTTGGGGGGATATAGGCACTAGTAGCTTTTATCCACCGCATCATATGACTATGGGTGAGGGTGGTGCTACTTATACGAACAATCCTTTGCTTAAAAAGATTATGCTTAGCATTAGGGACTGGGGGCGTGACTGTTGGTGCGAAAGTGGCGTGGATAATACCTGTAAAAAACGCTTTTCTCAAAAATTTGGAGAGCTTCCTTTGGGGTATGACCATAAATATGTCTATTCTCATTTTGGTTTTAATCTTAAAGCAACAGATATGCAAGCAGCCGTTGGCTGTGCTCAGATAGAGAAATTTCCAACATTTGTAGCCAAAAGAAAAGAGAATTTTCAAAGATTATATGATGGATTAAAAGATATAAAAGAACTTATCTTGGTAAAACCACAGCCTTTGTCTGAGCCTAGCTGGTTTGGCTTTATGATGACAGTTGAAGATGGCACTAAATTTAGTAGAAATGAGCTTAGTGAGTATTTGGAAAATGCAAATATACAAACAAGAAACCTGTTTGCTGGAAATATGCTAAGACATCCACTATTTTTAGATTTGCAAAATGGCATTGACTTTAGAGTTGTTGGAGAGCTCAAAAACACAGATAAGATAATGAATGATAGTCTTTGGGTTGGTGTGTATCCTGGTATGGGGGATGATACTATTGACTATGTGATAAAAAAAATAAGAGAGTTTTGTGGCAAACAATGAAGATATTATATGTAGACTTGAAATATGATTATGGAATAAAATCAAGAGGAATTAATATCATAGGTCAGGATGGTTTTAAGAAATCACTTGAAGACCTTGGTCATGAAGTGATTGCGTTCTACTATGATGAATACTTGCAAAACACAAAGCCAATGCAGCAAAGATTAAAATTTTTTGCCGATAAAACTAAACCTGATTTGATTTTATTTTCTCTTTTTCAGGATCAATTTGAAATAGAAACACTGGATTATCTTAAGTCAAAATATTTAACCATAAATTGGTCTGGTGATGATCAATGGAGGTTTGATAATTTTACATGTAAATATGCAAATCACTTTACATACTGCATTACTACAGATAAATTTTCTATTTCAAAATATAAAAAAGTAGGTCAAGACAATATTATTTATAGCCAGTGGGCTGCCGTAAATAATCATATTATACTGGAGTTTAAAGAGTATAAGTATGATGTATCTTTTGTTGGCGGTTTTCACCCATATAGGAAGTGGTTTATAGATGCTCTTAAAAAACGAGATATAAAAATAGAAGCATTTGGCAATGGTTGGGAAAATGGTCCTCTAAGTGCTAATGATATGAATGAGTTGTTTATATCATCAAAAATAAATTTAAATATAAGCAATAGTGTAAGCTATGACATTAGATATATGACATATAAACCAAAAAACTTTTTCAATACAATAAAAACTTTTTTAAAAAAAGGCAGTAAAAATATTAGCCAAGTAAAGGCTAGAAATTTTGAAATACCATACTTTAATGGATTCCAATTAACTGATTATGTTCCAACGCTCGAGAACTACTTCGAAATAGGCAAGGAAGTTGTTTGTTATAATAATGTTGATGAGGCTGAGCTATTAATAAAGCATTATCTTAAAAACGAAAATGAAAGAGAAACTATAAAAAAATATGGCCATGAAAAATCCATTAAACACCATGGCTATATTCATAGATTTAAAAGTATACTGGAACAGATAAAATGAAAAAAACCTGCATTGTAGTTAATGAATTATATGGCAATAATAAACTTTTTGATTTGAGTGACGGGGTTATAAATAGGGATAACTGTATGCATCCATTTTGGCTTTTAAAGCAAGAATTTTTTAAAAATGGATACGAGCTATCCACTCAAGATATTAATAACATAGAGGATTCAGAAATTGTTATATATAATGAAATGCCGGAAATAATGCCAAAAGAAGATGATAGTAAAAAATCATATCTTTTGATTTTCGAGAGCGAACTTATTAGGCCTGACAATTGGAATTTAAATAAGCATAAATATTTTGACAAAATATTTACTTGGAAAGATGATATTATTGACAATAAAAAATATTTCAAATTTAATTTTGCCCAGATAATACAAAAAAGTATAAATAAGGATTTGTTTAAAAAAGATAAGCTTTGTACGCTTGTAGCAGGAAACAAAATATCAAATCACCATCTCGAGCTGTATAGCAAAAGAGTTGAAGCTATAAGATGGTTTGAAAAAAATCATCCGAATGATTTTGATTTTTATGGTATTGGCTGGGATGAATTTACTATAAAAAACAGATATATTAATTTTTTGTTTAGGAAGCTAGGATTATCCAGGGCGTTTAAACCAAACTGCATAAGCTATAAAGGCAAAATTGATTCTAAGAAAGAAGTCTTGGAAAAATATAAATTTGCTATTTGCTATGAAAATGCAAGAGATATTCCTGGTTATGTAACAGAAAAAATATTTGATTGCTTTTTTGCTGGTTGTGTGCCTATCTATTGGGGGGCAGATAATATCACAGAACATATTCCAAAAGAATGCTTTGTGGATAAAAGAAATTTTGATAGCTATGAGGATTTATATGAATATATTAAAAATATGAGCGATGAGGTTTATATGCAATATTTAGAAAGCATAGAGTTGTTTTTAAATAGTGAAAAAGCATATAAATTTAGCAGCGAGTTTTTTGTAAAAAATTTAACAGAGAATATTTTATGACAGATAGACCGCTAATTACAATTGGTATACCTGTTTATAATGGTGAATTATATATTGGAATAACATTACAAAGCATTATTGATTCTTTGCAGGGTGTATTCGAGAAAAATAAAATTGAAATTTTGGTTTCTGATAATAAATCAATAGATAAAACTTTAGAAATAGTAAAAAGTTTTTCAAATGATTGCATAATACAGTATCATTGCAATAAAGTAAATATAGGCTATGATGGAAACATTGATGCTATAGTGAAAAGATCAAATGGAAAATATGTATGGTTTTTAGGATGCGGTGAGAGAGTAAAAATGGATTCATTGTCTAGGCTCTTGAAAAAGCTAGACAATGACATTGAATACGAAAATATTTTGTTGGATTTTGATATATATGATGAAAGTAGATGCTCTATAACTAATAAGAGAGTATTTGATTTTGATAATGATGTTTTATTGGAGGGAAAAAATAATTTTAAATATAACAAATATGGCTCAGCAGTTTCATCAAATATTATCAATAGGGAAAAGTGGCTACAAGTTATCGATAAGGATCTTGTTGTGAATGGCTGGTGTCATATTGAAAGAATATTAAATATAATCGCTTTAAATAATAACAGCAAAACACTACTTCTTGCCTATCCATACTTTACATTATATAGAGAAAAAGATGGCTGGTGGACTAAAACTAATAGCTATTTGCTTTTGCTTTTGCTTTTGCATATAAATGTTATCAGATCTATGCTTAAAATGGGATATGATAAAGAAGTAGTAAATAGACTAGAATATTCTCAATCAAGATTGGCATTAATAGGTGCAGTTGTTCAATCAAAAAGTTACGGGCTAAAGATTGGCAAAAAGCTATTTAGTGATTTGTTTAAAATATTTAAATATGATTATTTTTTCTGGTTATTTGTTATACCTTTGCTATTACTGCCAAATAGACTAATTATTATACCTAGGATGATTTGGAAATTTTTAAAATTGATGCGAAAAGTTTTAAATAATGTCTAAAAAACTTTTTTTTAAAGGAGTATCCTATAGCTATATAAGACAAATAACCACGATTGTTACAGGCATCATATCACTTCCGTTATTATTGAACTATTTCGGAACAACAAATTATGGAATATGGGTATTAATATTAGGCCTCACGGGATATATTCATACTATTTCTTTTGGAATACCAGCTGCGATGACAACCTTGGTCGCTAAAACTTCAAATAAAAATGAAAAATATCAGATATTAAAGAAGTCTTTTTTTCTATTGGGTGCTATATCTTTTTTCTTTTTGATACTTTTTATTTTTATTTTGTATTTTGATGATGTATGGATAATAGTCATACTTGGCAATATAGATGAAAAATTTATACAGATAACTAAAAGTATGTTTATTATATTTATTATTTTTACCCTGATAAAATTACCTTTGGGCCTATATATGCAATTCTTTACTGGTATAAATATGGTTTATATCACTGAGGTTTATAGTATAATTACAGCAATCGCTGGTTTTATTATCACCTTGGTTGTGGTTTATTTGGATTTAGGAATTTTATTTTTTGTGTTATTGTGGTTATCTGGGCAGCTTATTGTGAATATTATTTCGGTTTTTCATGTAGTTTTTGGATATGGCTATTTTAATAAGGAAGAAAAAGGCTCACATGAAATAACTTACAGTGATATTTTAAAGAGCGGATTTGCATTTTTTCAGGTCGGGATTGCTGCAAGTTTAGTGTGGAGTGCTGATAATTTAATTATTAGTCATTTTTTGTCTCCAGATTTTGTAACACCGTATTCTATAGCATTTAAAATATTTACATACGTATTCATATTTTCAGCTATTATAAATGGCGTTATAGGACCTATGTATGGTAATGCCTATGCAAATAACGATTGGAATGCCATAAGAAAATTTACATTTACTATACATAAAATTCTTCCCATACTTGGTGCATATACTTGTGTATTTTTAATATTTTTTACTAAAGAAATAGTTATATTATGGACAGGCAAAAATGAAGCCTTCGGAGGATATTTACTGGTTGTTTCTTTGGGGTTATATGGATTTTTTTTATCTTATGTTAATACGTATGCTACCTTATTATATAGTTTGAATCTTGCCAATAAAATACTTTATATAGCATGGGGAGAAGCCATAGTTAATTTATTGTTGTCTATCGTGCTTATACAATTGTTGGGTATCGGGGGTGTGGCTTTGGGTACAGCTATGTCGGCATTATTTGTATTATTATTGTTACCAAAAGCTATAAAAAAGGCAACAAAAGGTGAAATAGTATACGACTTGAAATATGGCAAGAAGCATTTTTTATTAATTGTTTTTCCTTTAATTTTATTGTCTTTTATTTGTGTAGACCTGGATATTATTAATAAAATGATTATATTTATAATGGTTTCTATTTTTTATTTATTATTTAGTTGGAGATTGTTAGAATCAAATGACATAAATTTTTTATTAAAGGCAATCTCAAGGAAAAACAATTGAGCAATCAACCGCTAGTGTGTATATGTATACCAAATTACAACAACGAAAAAACCATAAGAGAAACTCTTGATAGCCTAGTAAAACAAACATATAAAAATATTATTATAAAGATATTTGATAATGCATCCACTGACAATAGCATGCCAATACTGAAAGAATATAAAAATAAATACCAAAATATTCAAGTTTTTCAAAATAAAATTAATATTGGTGGTGAGGGAAATTTTAACAAGTGTATTCAAAATCTCGAGGGTGAATTTGGCGCCCTGTATCATTCTGATGATATTTATGAACCAACAATAGTGGAAGAACAAGTTGGTTTTTTATTAAAACGCCAAGAATGTGTAGCTGTATCTACTGATATGAATTTAATAGATGAAAATTGTAATAAGTTGCAACAAAATGTTATAAAAGGACTATTGCTTGAAAATAATAACTATATTATTGTAGATAATCAGATTGAAATGTTAAAAAAAGTTTTGGAAATAGGTAATTTTATAGTTTGTCCAACTGTTATGATGAAAACCGATATTTATAAAAATAAAATAAAAAGTTATGATGTAGAAAATTTTAGAACAGCTGCTGACCTTGATCTTTGGTTTAGGACTTGCGAGTATGGTAAATTTGGTACAATTTTAAAACCTCTTATAAATTATAGACAGTCATCCAGCAGCTATACTTTTCGTACAAAATTAAGTACAAACAAAAGCGATGGAGTCTATGTTGTGGATTATTATTATGATAAATTTAAAAATAAGCTGTCAAAATCACACAAAAGAAAATATAAATTTTTTTGCTTTAAAGATGAAGTAAGCAAAACAGTAAATCAAATATTGACCAATAAAAGAGAATTTGATTTTAAACTAAGTGTATTTGATTATGATATATTCATAGAATCAATAAAGTCAACAAAAAATTTTAAATTTATTGTAGTCGGTATTGTAGTGAAATTATTGAGATATTTTGTATTACCTGGTTTTTTAAGGGAAAAGTTGATAAACATGCGGTTTAGAAGAGTGTGAGTAAAAATGAAATATATCTATTTATGCGCTATATCATAAAGAGAGTTGTAAAAATATGATGCAAAATATAACAGTAATTATTCCGATGTACAACTCAAAAGACACTATTGAGAAGACTATCGAGTCAGTATTAAATCAAACCTATAAGGAACCAATGGAAATAGTTGTTGTAAATGACGGCTCAACCGATGGTTGTGAAAAAATAGTAGAAGAAATTATTGCAAACAATAAAACAAACAAGACTTTAAAACTCATAAACAAAAAAAATGGTGGTGCATCTAGTGCTAGAAATGTAGGCATCAAGGAGTCACTTGGCGAATGGATAGCATTGCTTGATTCTGATGATATTTGGCTTCCTGATAAAATACAAAAACAAATAGATGAGATTATTAAAAATACTGATATAAAATTTATAGGGACTAATAGAAACAATGAAGTATATCCATTTTTTGGAAAGTCAAAAAAAAGGCTATATAGTGTAAGCTCAAAAGAGATATTATTTAAATGGTGGCCAAGCACTCCCACTGTAATGTTTCATAAAAGTCTTTTTTTTGAGGTTGGAGGATATGATGAGAAATTAGTTGGCGCAGAGGATAGCGATTTTTGGCTTAGGTGCGCTAGTAAAACAAAAATTTATGTTTTAAATGAATTTTTGGTATATACAGGTGGCGGAAAAAGAAGTTTTGGAGAATCAGGTCTTTCTGCAAATATGCCAAAAATGTATGAAGGTGAGATTTTGGCTTTAAAAGGAGCAAAAAAAAGAAAACAAATAAATTTATTTGAATATTTTGGTTTTTATTTATGGCTAACTGCAAAATATATTAGAAGAATGCTTATAGTAAGGATATCTAAATGATATTTAAGCTATTTTGGATTTTAAGGGGATTGTTATATAAACCATTTTTTGGCAAATTTGAACTTCCATCATATATAGGAAAGCCTGTTTTTATAGGAAATTTTAAGAGGATTTTTATAAATAAAAAAGTTAGGATTTTTCCAGGAGCTAGGATCGAAGTTGTTGGCAATGATGCTTCTATAACTTTTGAGGAAAATATATCTGTAGGTCAAAATTTACATGTTACTTCCGCATCAAACTTGGTGATTGAAAAAAATACAACTATTTTAGAAAATGTTATGATTACAAATATTGACCATGACTATCAAGAGATTAACGAGCATATCTTGGATCAAAAAAATATAATCAAAGAAACATGTATAGGCGAAAACTGTTTTATAGGATATGGTGCGGTTATACAAGCGGGTACCATACTTGGAAAGCAGTGCGTAGTTGGCGCAAATGCGGTTGTACGGGGACATTTCCCTGATTACTGTGTTATAGTCGGTATTCCTGCTAGGATAGTAAAGAGATATGATGAGGAAGCTAAAATATGGAGAAAAACAGATAAAAAAGGAGAATTTATAGATGAGATATAAAAATGTTTTAATAACAGGTGGAGCTGGTTTTATAGGATCAAATCTTAGTTTAAAGCTATTAGAAAAAGGGTATAGTGTAACGGTTTTGGATAACCTTTCGCCTCAAATACACGGAGACTACTCACCACTTTATGAGAGCATTAAGGATAAAGTGAATTTTATAAAAGGCACAGTTTTAAACTATGATGATTGGAAAAAGGCGCTTGATGGTGTTGATGTCGTAGTCCATCTAGCAGCTGAAACAGGAACTGGTCAGTCTATGTATGAGATAAAAAAATATACCGATGTGAACATAAAAGGTACTTCTATTTTTCTAGATATTTTGGCAAACGAAAAACACAGTGTAAAGAAAATGGTAGTGGCATCATCTAGGTCTATCTATGGCGAGGGAAAATACGAATGCAAAAAGTGTGGTGTAGTATATCCGAATGAAAGAAAAGATAGGGATATGTCAAGGGGTGACTTTGCTGTAAAATGTCCCGTATGTGGAGAAAACGCTAAACTTCTTGCCACTGACGAAGAGAGTAAAATACATCCAAGTTCTATCTATGGCATCACAAAACAAGTGCAAGAGCAGATGTTTATGTTAATGGGTAAATCCTTAAATATACCAGCCGTCGCTTTTAGATATCAAAATGTATATGGAGCAGGGCAATCGTTAAGCAATCCATATACGGGGATACTATCTATCTTTTCAACTCGTATAAAAAATGGAAATGATATCAATATATTTGAAGATGGCAAAGAGAGTAGGGACTTTGTTTATGTGGATGACGTTGTTGAGGCTACTATTTTAGGCATAGAAAAAGATGAAGCCAATTATGAAGTTTTTAATGTGGGCTTAGGGAAAGCCGTAGATGTTAATACTGTTGCAAATACATTGGTTAAGGCCTATAAAAGCAGTTCTAAGATAACCATTTCTGGCAATTATAGGCTTGGGGATATAAAGGATAATTATGCTGATTTGACTAAGATAAAAAACAAGCTTGGGTTTGAGCCAAGGGTGAGTTTTGAAGAGGGGATGCAAAGATTTACATCTTGGGTAAATGCACAGGAGACTGTCGAAGATAATTATGAAAAAAGTATAGAAGAGATGAAAAAGAAAGGACTTTATAAATAGTTATGAATCTAGATGGTAAAACGATTCTGCTATTGGCTCCAAAATTCTTTGGTTATGAAAATAAAATAAAAAAAGAGTTGGAAAACTTTGGCGCAAGTGTAATATATTTTGATGAAAGACCTAAGAATGATTTTTTAACAAAGGTTTTTATTCGTCTTAATTTTAAATTTTTTATCAAGAAAAGCATATATAAATACTATGGTGATATTACCCTTAAGACTAAAAAATTAAAGATCGACTATCTGTTTTTGGTCTCTCCAGAAACCATCAATAGTGAATTGGTTAATAATATAAAATCATTACATCCTGATATTAAAACTTATGTTTATATGTGGGACTCTATAAAAAATAAAAAAAATGGATTTGAATTGCTTGGCGTAGCAGATAAATTTTTTACATTTGATCCGGATGATATTAACGTTGATAAAAAAATACAGTTCCTGCCGCTATTTTATGTTGACGATTATAAAAATTTAAAGCATGCTACTAAAAGCCCACAGTATGATATATCTTTCGTTGGTACTATTCATAGCGATAGATATCCTATTGTAAAGAAGCTGGAAAAAGATTTTAAGGTATTTCATTATTTTTATTCACCAAATAGGTTATTGTTTGGGCTACAAAGATTGTTTAAAGGTAGCTTTAAGAGTATAGACCAAAACGACATCCACTTTAATTCTTTAAGCAAGGATGAGCTACTAAGTATAATTGGTGACTCTAAGGCGGTAATAGATATAGAGCATCCAAGCCAAAAAGGTTTAACGATGAGAACTATTGAAATGCTTGGAGCTGGCAAGAAATTTATAACCACCAACTCAAGCATTAAAAAATATGATTTTTATAATGAGTTAAATATATTGGTGATAGATAGAAAAAAACCTATAATAAATGATTGTTTTTTAAATATGCCTTATGTTAATATTAGGCAAGATATTTATGATAAATACTCGTTAAACAATTGGATTAAGTGTATATTTTCATAGATGGCTAGTCGCCTAAATAAAAAGCCTATATACCTTTTTTGCCTAAAATTACCAATATTGTTTTTATGATAGTCCTTATCTCCAGCCATAGCGACCAGTGTTTTATATAATAAAGATCATACATTAGCTTCTGCTTGGCATCATACGAATTAGCGCCGTATGGGTAGTTTACTTGTGTCCAGCCAGTAATGCCTGGTCGCACCAAATGGCGTTCGTTATAGTATGGTATCTCTTTTTCGAATATATTTATCCAGTGTCTACGTTCCGGTCTTGGACCTATAAGGTGCATCTCGCCGCATAATACATTTTTGTATTGAGGTATCTCGTCTATTCTTGTTTTTCGCATAAAGTCACCAAATTTAAATACTCTTTCGTCGTTATCTGTTGCAAATTGAGCACCATTTTTTTCGGCATCCAGTGACATTGAGCGATATTTTATGCAGCTAAATTCACGGTTGTTTATGCCTACTCTTTTTTGCGCGAAGTATATTTTCCCGGGAGATTGCTCTCTTGTTTTTTTCTTAATATACGGTTTGATGAAAAAATGGACAGAAACTAGTAGCATGCAACCAAAATAGTCAATAGCTCTTTTCATTGCGTATTCTATGGTATTATATGGTTCTATGTCGCTTAAAAAATTTAAATCCCTATCATCATCCGGGATATAGCATTTGTATAGATATTTTTCCAGTAGTCGTTCTATAGTGATGATTTTTATGCGTTTATGTTGAAGTCTAAATTGCAAAAGAGTTAGGTATTTTATCATTTTTGGATCCACGGAGGCTTTTGTGTTTATGACTATGTATTTATATGGCTTATCCTCCAGTAAGCTTTCTAGCTCTTTTCTTACCTCCCTTGACGGTCTGTCGCGGTATTTTACGAAATCTATATTTTGAAATTTAAACATCAATCTATCAATGTCTAGTTGATCAAATTTATATTTATTTCCTAAAATCAGCAAAGACAAAATATACTCCTAGTTTAAACATAAGAAAACCAAATGGTATTATATTATAAAGATGTTTTGATGTAAATAAAAAGGCAACAAATGGTGACTTTATTAGATTAAAAGCAAGTTTGTATTAGTATTTTGGATCATATTAACTATAAAGGAACAAAATGGACATTTCAAAGATAAAAGTCGGTTCAAATCCGGATAAAATAAACGCAGTTATAGAGATACCTTATGGTTCAAATATAAAATACGAGATAGATAAAGAAAGTGGTGCAGTGGTAGTTGACAGAGTGCTTTACTCGGCCATGTTTTATCCTGCAAACTACGGTTTTGTGCCAAACACATTAGCAGCTGACGGCGATCCGGCTGACATTTTAGTGCTAAATGAATATCCTCTTCAAGCGGGCAGTGTGATACCTTGTCGCCTGATCGGCGTTTTGGTCATGGAAGATGAAGCCGGTATGGACGAAAAGCTTCTTGCTGTGCCTGTTAGTAAGATCGACCCTAGATATGACGCGATAAAATCTTACGAAGACTTGCCAAAAGCGACACTTGATAAGGTTAAAAATTTCTTTGAAACATATAAAATTTTAGAACCTAACAAATGGGTTAAGGTCAAAGAATTTAAAGGTGCTAGCGAAGCACAAGCTATACTAGACTCTGCGATAAAAAACTATAAATAATACAAAAGCCCCAAATTTGGGGCTAAATATATGAGAACTTTAATTATTTTATCTATTTTTATTTCGCTACTGATCTCTAGTCAAAAGGGCATTATCGATATGCATGGCGGTAAAAGCCAAAATTACAGTGGTTTTTCACAAAATACAGATACAAAATTTCATTTTGTCGATAAAAACGCCACAAGGCATGAGCGTTGAAATTTTTTACTAAATTTTTTTAAATTTTAGTTTTTAATAAGCTTTCTTCGTGTATAATTACAACTTCAATTCAACTGGCGGGTTCATAGCTCAGTTGGTTAGAGCATCCGGCTCATAACCGGATGGTCCCAGGTTCGAGTCCTGGTGAACCCACCACTACTTTTTCTCTTTATTATCTTTTAACTTTGTTTTGTTGATTTTTAAAATATCTGCTCATTGTAGATGATTACTGGGTTTTATTATATACTTGGTTTATCGTGGTTTTTTATGTGTGTTTTGGATTGATATCCATTAGCATATGTGTCAAGTTGTGTTACGATTTTTATGTATATGTTCATTGATTTTTAAACAATCCGCCTTGTTTTGTTGATTTTTAAAATATCTGCTCATTGTAGATGATTACTGGGTTTTATTATATACTTGGTTTATCGTGGTTTTTTATGTGTGTTTTGGATTGATATCCATTAGCATATGTGTCAAGTTGTGTTACGATTTTTATGTATATGTTCATTGATTTTTAAACAATCCGCCTTATCTTTATTTTGCCTAGTGAAAAATCGACCATTTGTTAAATCTGCAATGAATCTAATTTTGTCTGAAATTTTATACAAATTTATATCTTCGTATAATCGCTGTCCTGGTTTTGGTTTTTTTATTCTTTGGGAAAAGTCTTCTTTCATGCAGTCTCTTAATATCCCTAAAATGTAGTCTGGGATGGATAGCAAAATGTCGTCTTTGTCACTTTTATTATTATGGTGGTTGGGAAAATCTTTTCTTTCTAAAACAATCTGTTGCAATCTTGTTGCTGAAATTTTTGAATTTTCCTCAAAGGTTATAATGTTTGTATTATTTCTATATCTTCTTAATACATTTTTATCAAACAATTAAATAAAGTGTAGTAGTTGCTTTGATAGACTTCTTTGCTCATTTCATCAATTGATTTATCTTCTGATTTAAACATTATTTGAGCTTCAATATTTAATTCTCTGAGTATTGAAATATACTTTTCTCTTATTGACATATTGTCTTCGCAGTAATGAAAAAGCTTGTTTTTTATGTATCCGTTAATCCACTTCTTAGGTCAATGCATATTTTATTTAAATGCGTTTGTGTATTTGTTAGTATGCCTTTATTTTTTATAAAACCATGTGCTATATCGCTGATAAAATGGTCTTGATTTTGCTTTATTTCTTATTCGATATTAAAAAGAAACTCTTTGTAAAATATATTATATGGGGTATTTATCTTTATAACTTCTCTATATTTCTCTATTTGTTTTGGATTTTTCTTTGGTATGTTAAAAATTTCAATATATTCTTTATTGTGTTTATTATATAAGATTGACTGTAGAAAGTCTATTGGAACATTGAAGCTTGTTGAGATATTTTTCAGTGAGTTGAGTTGATTTAGTTCCATAAATTATAAAGCAATATGGGTAAATAGGTAGATTGTAATTAACTTTTTAGCGAGCGCGAATCGCACTCTTAATTTATTTCCCATATTGTTCCTCGATTATATCATTTTTCTGACTTAACGCAATAGTGTTATTTATTATTCTAAGCATATAATACTTGTTTTTAGATTAAAATTTTAAATTTTCTTTCTTTTTGATTGCTA
This sequence comes from Campylobacter sp. 7477a, assembly GCF_014892335.1. Lineage (NCBI taxonomy): Bacteria > Pseudomonadati > Campylobacterota > Epsilonproteobacteria > Campylobacterales > Campylobacteraceae > Campylobacter > Campylobacter sp. 7477a. Next base: position 8,720 of record NZ_JADBJH010000011.1, on the reverse strand, counting down.
TGTTATAAAATGACACCGCGTTTATTAAAAATTTATAACTTTATGCCTAATTCTACAAATTTACTAAAATTAGCTATAATTTTGTAAAATTTAAAGAGAGGGGAAAGATGACTAATAAAAACAACTTAAAAAACAAACAAAAGAATTTCTGCTTGGAAAATACGGCATAAACGGCTTGGCTAAAAGTGATATCGGCTCACTTAATTTTTATATCAGTGATACTACGCATGATTTTTTAAGCGTGATAAACGAACCATCGTTATGTATAATTCTACAAGGAGCTAAAGCAGTGGGCTTTAGTGACGATATGTACGGATATGATGAAAACACCTATCTTCTCTCATCTACTCACGTGCCATTAAAAGTGCGAATTTCACAAGCTTCAAAGGAGCAGCCGTATATCTCGCTGGCGTTAAAATTTAGCCTTGAAGAGGTCTATGAGGTGCTAAAAAGCGTAGATATAAACGAAGGAAGTTTACAAAAGAGTGAAAAAAGTGAGAAAGGTGTATTTTTTAGCGAGCTAACTGATGAAATTTTAGAGCCGGTTTTAAAGCTTGTTTGGCTACTTGAAAAGCCAAAATCAAAGATAAACTATCTAGCGGACCTTGCAAAAAAAGAGATACTCTATACCCTTGTAACAAACGACAAAAGCGGGTATTTCCTAAGCAAATTTGCGATGCAAGGCAGTGTATCTAATAAAATTTCACGAGTTATCGCTAAGATAAAAAACGATTTTAAAGAGAAGCTAAGCGTTAAAGAGCTTGCGCGCTGTTATGATATGAGCGAGTCTTCACTTTATCAAAATTTCAAAGTTATCACGTCGCTATCTCCGCTTGCCTTTCAAAAAAAGATCCGCTTAGAGGAGGCTAAAAACTTGCTGGCAAACAAAAGGATCGGCGTTGCACAGGTTGCATTTGACGTGGGATACGAGAGTCCTTCGCAATTTAGTCGCGAGTATGCCAGGATGTTTGGCGTTCCGCCAAAGACGCATAGTGAAATTTTGCGCACCGGTGTGGCGTGAGCGCTTTTTTAGCTTAAATTTTATACAATAACGCTTTTAAATTTGACAAAGGAAAAGTTATGAAAAAGATGTGGTCGGGGAGATTTTCGGGTGAGAGTAGCAGGCTTTTAGAGGAATTTAACGCATCTATCGGCTTTGATAAAAATTTATACCGTGAGGATATCGCCGGCTCTAAGGCGCACGCAAAAATGCTTGGAAGTTGCGGGATTTTAAAGCAAAACGAGGCTGAGGCTATCATCAAAGGGCTTGATGAGGTTTTAGCCGAGATAGAGAGTGGTAAATTTGAGTTTAAGATAGAGGATGAAGATATCCATATGAGTGTGGAAAAGCGCCTAAGTGAGATCATTGGCAAGGAGCTTGGCGGTAGGCTTCACACCGCGCGTAGCAGAAATGATCAAGTAGCTCTTGACTTTCGCCTTTTCGTGTTAAGAAGCGGCAAGGAGATAATGGCTGAACTACGCGCTTTCATTGCCACACTAGCAAATATTGCAAAGTTGCATAAAGACACGCTGATGCCAGGTTTTACGCACCTTCAGCACGCACAGCCTGTTAGCCTTGCTTATCATTTGATGGCTTATGCATTTATGTTTAGACGCGATTTTGAGCGTTTTTTAAGCTCTGTTGAGCGAAATAATCTATCTCCGCTAGGCTCTGCCGCACTTGCAGGCACTCCACACAAGATAGATAGGGATATGACGGCACGTGAGCTTGGCTTTAAAGGTGCTACGCAAAATGCGATGGATAGTGTATCTGATCGCGATTTTGCACTTGAGATTTTATTTAATGTAAGTGTCTTGATGACACACGCCTCAAGGCTTTGCGAGGAGCTTATTTTGTGGAGTTCGCAAGAATTTGGCTTCGTAACGATAAGCGATACATACTCAACAGGAAGCTCGATAATGCCGCAAAAGAAAAATCCAGATGTAGCAGAGCTGATACGCGGTAAAACAGGACGCGTAAATGGCAACTTGATAGCACTTTTAACCACTATGAAAGGACTTCCACTTGCTTACAATAAAGATATGCAAGAGGATAAAGAGGGTGTATTTGATAGTGTCCATACCGCACTCACGTCCGTGCATATACTAAATGAGATGCTAAAAGAGGCTAAATTTAACGAGCAAAATATGCTAAAAGCTACTAAAAAAGGACATTTGAGTGCGACGGATTTGGCTGATTATCTTGTGCGTGAGAAAAACGTGCCGTTTAGAACCGCACACTTTATCACGGGCAAAGCCGTGGCGTATGCTGAAAATTTGGGCGTAGATCTAAGCGAACTAACAGGCGAACAGCTTTCAAGTATAGATGAGAGCTTAAGTGCTGATGCCGTGAAATTTCTAGATCTAAATGCGTCAAAAGAGGCTAGAAGCTCAAAAGGCGGCACGGCAAATGTTAGTGTGCAAGTGCAGATAGATGAGATAGAAAGCTGGTTAAAATTTTGAAAATCCACCAACGACGCTATCTTGGAAATAAATTTAAAATTTTGCCCTTCATCGGCGAAATAGTGCAAAATGAAATAGGAAATTTCGCAGAATTTTGCGATATATTTGCAGGAAGCGGCGTTGTGGGTGAGTATTTTAATAAACCTGATAATAAAATAATATCAAATGATTTGCTTTATCATAATTTTGTAAATTTAAACACGTTTTTAGGGATTGAAAAATTTGATGAGAGCAAAATTTTAGAAATATTAAAAAAATTAAACGGGCTAAAAAGCAAAAAAGACAACTATTTCTCGTCAAATTTCGGCAACCTTTATTTTAGCTTATAAAATGCCGTAAAAATAGGTCTAATAAGAGAAGAAATTGAAAATTTATATAAAGCAAAAAAGATAAACGAACAAGAGAAATTTATACTTATAACTTCGCTAATTTATGCCATAGATAAGATAGCAAACACCGTCGGGCACTACGACGCGTATATCAAAAAAGAGATAAAAGAGCGTAAATTTGAGCTTTTGTTGCCGCAAATCAACAGGCAAAATAACAAAGAAAACGAAATTTACAAACTTAACGCAAATGAGCTAATAAAACGGATAAGTTGCGAAGTTTTGTATCTTGATCCACCATATAATTCAAGACAATATAGCGATAGCTATCATCTACTTGAAAATTTGGCACTTTGGAGCAAACCGCAAGTATTTGGAGTGGCTAAAAAATTTGATAGAAGCAAGATAAAAAGCGGATATAGCGGCGTAAATGCGACAAAGCTTTTTGCGGATTTAGTGCAAAATGCAAAGTGTAAATTTATACTTTTTTCATACAACAATATGGCAAATAAAGGAAACCACAGAAGTAATGCGAAAATCAGCGATGAAGATATAGTGCGAATTTTGGGTGCTAGAGGAAAAGTTAAAATTTTTGAGCAAAAACATAGGGAATTTAACGTAGGCAACACAAGACGAGATAATAATTTTGAGAGAGTGTTTTTTGTAAAGGTCGATAAATGATAAAAAGTATTGTTGATTATTTTAAAAAACACATCTTTTCAGTATCTATCGCTACTGCAGGATTTTTATCATCAATAGTTACTCTTTGTATTGATATAAATTCAGTATTAAGTATAAAATGGCTTATTCTTGTTATATTTATATCTATTGTTATTATAACGCTTTTAGTTGGGTATATACACAATTGTAATCAAAAATATTTTTTAACTTATAATATGTTTGAAAAACTTCCATTAGAGGATTTAAAAAAAGAGTTACAAGGGTGTTTTTTATTTAAAAACAACTCTCCTATAAAGTTAAGTTACGAAGATATAATAAAAGTTTATTATATAGATGAATATGATGTAGAAAATTTTATAGGGATTGGGTGTGTTAAACATATACAAAGTGATAATATAATTTATCATATTAAATTTTATTGGTTAAATTAAAAGCGAGATAATAAAAGCTTGATATGAACAAAATTTATCACGGAGATTGTATTGAAATTTTAAAAACAATCAAACCAAAAAGCGTTCAGCTTGTATTTGCCGATCCGCCATATAATCTATCTGGTAACGGGCTAAAACTTATAAATAATAAAACTGGCGGTGATTATTTTATGGTAAATGAAGCTTGGGATAAAATGGATAGCGATAAATACGAGCGATTTACTCACGAATGGGTGGAGCTTTGTAGTAAAACATTAAAAGATAACGGATCTATTTTTATCGCTTGTAGCTATCACAATATCGCTGAAGCGATTACGGCTTTAAAGCATAGCAAATTTGAGATAAAAAACATAATCACGTGGCAAAAAACAAACGCAATGCCGAATTTAACAAGGCGAGTTTTGACCCACACGACGGAATTCGTAGTATGGGCGGTCAAAGGAAGCGGTTGGGTTTTTAACTATGAAATTTTAAAAGAACTAAATCCTGATAGACAAAAAGATGGCTCCAAAAAACAGCTTAGAGACGTGTGGCAAATCCCGCTTTGTCAAGGCAAGGAGCGACTAAAAGACGAAAATAGCGGCAAGGCTTTGCACCCGACGCAAAAACCGGAGGAGCTATTAAAACGCATAATTTTAGGCTTTTCAAATGTTGGCGATATAGTGCTTGACCCATTTGCAGGGAGCGGAACGACTCCGTTTATAGCAAAAAGATACGATAGAAAATTTATCGGCATAGAAAAAGATGAGAGATATTATGATGCTATTCTGCAAAGGCTCCATTGTAATTGCGTTGAAAGCTTTATAAAATATTAAGATTTGTATTAATTGTTTATGACTTCAGGATAGATAAAAGGAGCAAGAGCTCCTTTTATTAAAGTTTGCCGCCTTCAACGACTAAAGATTCAGGATTTACACTATCGCCGTAAATTGGTTTAAGTGTTGCATCGTAAGCTTTATGGAAGAAATTTTCTTTCGCAAGTTCTGCTATCTCGTTGTTTATCCACTCAAGTAAAGTTTTGTTCCCTTTTCTAACTGCAGGAGCGATCACGTCGATATCTCCAAGAGCTTCAACTCCAACTTTAAAACCTGGATTTTCTTTTGCCCATGCAAAAAGTAGGGCGTTATCATGAGCTAAAGCAGCACCACGACCATCAAGCAACGCGCCAAATGTTTCTGTATTTTGGTCAAATTTTAAAAGCTCTATATCTGGGTGATTTTTAGTAAAATAAGCATCGGCAGTTGTGCCTTTGTTTACGATCAGTTTTTTGCCTTTTAGTTCACTTATGTCTTTTATAAGAGCGCCGTCTGGACTAACTATACCAAGGCTAACTTTCATATATGGCAATGCAAAATCAACTATTTGTGCACGTTCGGGTGTTTTGGTGAAGTTTGCGATGATTATATCAACTTTGTTTGCAACTAAGAATTCAGCTCTGCTTGCAGCTTCTACAAGTTCAAATTTTACCTTGTTTTCATCTCCTAGCAAGTCTTTTGCGATACGTTTTGCAAAGTAAACGTCATAGCCTTCGTTTTTGCCGTCTTTACCGATATAGCCAAACGGTGGTTTGTCGCTAAAAACGCCTATACGAACAAATCCTTGCTCTTTTATTTTAGCCAGTGCGTCATTTTGCGCATCGGCAACTTTGTCATTACCACAACCCGTTAGAAAGACGGTAGCGATAAGTGCTAAAAATGAAAAAATAATTTTCTTCATCTCTTTCTCCTTGTGTTAAAATAAGACCAAAATAGTATTAGAAATTTACTAAAAAGAAGTTTAAAAATTTAAAAAATAAATATAATGTAAAAAATAACGGCAAAATAATAAAAAATTTGCCGTTATCTGACTAGAATGTAAATAAATTTAAGAATTTTTTAGCGCGTTCGGTTTTTGGATTTGAAAAGAATTTTTCAGGCGTGTTTTGTTCAATTATGTGTCCGCCATCCATAAATACAATCCTGTCCGCAACTGCGCGGGCAAAGTCCATTTCGTGGGTTACGATTAGCATCGTCATGCCCTCTTTGGCTAAATTTAGTATGACATCTAACACTTCTCGGACGATTTCAGGATCAAGTGCTGCCGTAACCTCGTCAAATAGCATTAGTTCCGGGTTCATGCAAAGCGCCCTTACGATAGCGATACGTTGTTTTTGACCGCCACTAAGCTCTTTTGGACGGGCAAATTTTTTATCGCTAAGGCCGACTTTTTCAAGCCACATATCTGCTTCTTTTTCTACTTCTTCTTTGTTTCTGCCCTGGGCTTTTATGGGACCTAGCATGATATTCTCAAGCACATTCATGTGGTCAAAAAGTTCATAACTTTGAAAGACCATTCCCACGCGTTGGCGCATTTTTGTCCAGTTTTTATAGTCTTTTGTCACTGTATCGCCGGCTATGATTATCTCGCCGCTAGCTATACTCTCAAGTCCGTTTATACATCTTAAAGTTGTGCTTTTACCACATCCCGAAGGTCCTAGAAGAACTACGACTTCACCTTGTTTTACTTGTAAATTTATATCATGTAAAGCCTGTGATGATCCATAAAATTTATTAACGTTTTTAAGCTCTAAAATATAGTCCAAATTTTACTCCTTAGCCCCAACGCTCTTCTAATTTTTTTGAAAATTTAGAGATTGGATAGCAGATTATAAAATATAAAAAGAATATAAAACCATAAACCCAAAACGGCGCCATATTGTTTGTAAATACGTGTCGTTCGATGATTTGCTGACCTACTTTTACAACTTCTACAACACCAATTAACACAACAATAGACGTTGTTTTTATCATACGACTAAGTAAATTTACGGCTCCAGGAACCAGCCTACGAAACGCCAAAGGCACGATAACATAAGTGTAAATTTTAAATTTGCTTAGTCCTAGACTCTGTGCACTTTCAAACTGGTGTTTTGGTATGGAGACGACTGCGCCGCGCACGATATCCATCATCTCAAAAACTCCCCATACGCTAAAAACTAAAAGCGAGGCCATAAACGCGCTAATATGCATCCCCGTAGCCCTTGTAAGACCAAAATAGAATATAAAAAGCCAAACGATGGTTGGCATTATGCGCACTATCTCAAGGCAAATTTTAAGTAGCCAATAAAGTGGTTTGTTTTTTAGGCTCATTAAAACGCCAAGCACCAAGCCGCCAAAAACAGAAATAATAATAGAAATGACCGAAATTTCAAGGCTTACTAGCAAGCCTTGCATGAGGCGCATTAGAGTTTCTTGTTCAAAAAGTATATTAACTCCTTGCATTTGCCATCCTTTTTTCCCATATGCTTAAGGCAAACGAGATAGGCAATATGATGGCTAGATAGCTCATCACTAGCATAAACAGTGCCTCATCTGTCTTATAATAAAGTCCGATGATATCTTTTGCGACATAGACAAGGTCAGCTAATGCAACTATGCTTACGATCGAGGTTTCTTTTAGTAAAAATATCACATTTGCACTGATGTTTGGAAGCGCTACTCTAAAGGCTTGCGGCGAGACGATATGGTATAAAATTTGCGTTTTATTTAGTCCGATGCTAAGTCCTGCTTCGATTTGCGATATTCTTACCGACTCGTATCCTAGCCTAAAACTTTCTGCCATATAACTTCCGCCCAAAAAGGCAAGTCCGATAACCGCACATGAAAATGAGCTTAAATTTATACCAAGTTTTGGCAAGCCGTAGTATAAAAAGAAAAGCTGGATAAGAAGAGGGGTGTTTCTGCTTAGCTCGATGTATCCCGTTACTAGCGGTTTTAAAGGCTTAATGTGAAAATATCTAATCGCCATACATAAAATGCCTATAGTGATAGAGAAAAATATACCCAAAAACGCTAGTTCAAGCGTTAAAATGCCGGCTTTTATATACATAGGATAAAATTTAGCAATAAAATCAAAATCCATAATTTTCCAAACTGAAGTAAATTTAAAAAGACTGATTTTATCCAAAAAATACTAAATTTATCTTTTACGGAATTACTAAAGCTAAATTTTGATAAGATACAAACTTTTTTCGGGAGTTAATGTGGATATTTTTCAATTTATTGGATTTTTGGGCATGCTCTGCGTTGTTGGAGCATATTTTTTACTTCAACTCGGACGAGTGGACGCCAACAGCATGCGTTTTCAGGTTATAAATTTGATCGGAGCAGTCTTGCTTATCGTGTCGCTTTGTGTTCATTTTAACCTAGGCTCATTTTTGATAGAGGTTTTTTGGATAGGCATAACGCTTTATGGGATTTATAAAATTTTAAGAGAAAGAAAACGATAAGAGCTTACGCGTTATACCGTGGAAATTTAGCCGTGATACTTATAAACGGGCTTTGGTTTGACGCAGTGTTGCTGTTTGTGTGACAGCTAGAGTAAAGATAGGTTGTGCCTGTAAAGCACTTTTCATCCAAAGCCTTAGGCTCAAGATATCTTGTAGTTTCATTCACTGGCTTTGCACCACATATAATACTCTTGGCATCTATCACGCCGTTTTCATCCATGCCATGCTTTTTTACCTCACAAGGCGTCACATTTTTAGCCTTTGTTTTTGTCGCTTCAAAGGCAAGTGTGTAAGTAAGCGTCGCCTAGACACCGATTAGCAAGGCTGTCATTTTTATAAATTGTCTGTAAAATTTGTATCCACGCGTTAAAACTGACAGTAACTTGCATTTAAAATGACAGTGCTAAAATAAAATCAAGCTTTTTACTCTCATTTTAAATGCCTCTAAAGTGGTTTTGGGAGTGTTTAAAACATCTTCAAGCCCCTATCAATTTTCAAATGCTCGTCTTTAATGAAGCGAGCATATACCTTGATAGTCATATCAAGACTTGA